>DATENQ010000517.1:0-11909 GCA_035275005.1 Pyrinomonadaceae bacterium
CTTTAATTATTGAGTCCATAATGAGAATCCATCTACAGATTTCACAGATTTTTTCTGCGTAATCTGTGGATTGCCTTTCACTCGTAACGCAGCGCAACCATCGGATCGACCTTCGTCGCCCGTCGCGCCGGGAGATAGCAAGCCAACAAAGCAACGACAAACAAGATCGCTGCGACGCTCGCAAACGTAACGGCGTCCGTCGGCGTGACGCCAAAGAGCAACGTGCTCATCAAACGAGTCAACCCAAACGCTCCCGCCAACCCAATCACAATGCCGAGCAGCGCGAGCGAGATCCCGCTGCGCAACACCATCTTCAGCACGTCGCCCAGTTGCGCGCCGAGCGCCATGCGCACGCCAATCTCCTGTGTTCGTTGCGCCACCGAGTGGGCCATCACTCCGTAAATCCCCGCCATCGCGAGCACGAGCGCGATGAACGCAAACGTCCCCAGCAACACCACATTCAGTCGCTGCGGCGCGACCGACAACTCGAGTCGCCGGTTCATCGTTGCCACGTCTTCAATCAGTAGCTCGCTCTCCATGCTCCTGAGTTCACGCTGAACGGGCGTCGCGAGACTCAGTGGATCGCCATTCGTCCGTACCAGCAAAGTCATCTCGCTCCACGGTCGTTTCGCGTGAGGCTCATAAGTAGCAAAGTCGGGTTCTGCATCGAGCCCGGTGTGATTTACGTTGCCGACCACGCCGGCGATCGTCATCCACGGCTCGCGCTCCGCCGGACCAATCTTGATCCGTTTGCCGACAGCGTCGCCGTCAGGCCAGTAACGCTGGGCCATCTTCTGATTGATGATGACAACGTCGGGCTTGCCACCGGTGTCGCGATCGTCAAACTCACGACCCTGAAGCAACGGAATGCCCATCGCGCGAAAGTAGTTTGGCAGGATGCGACGATAACTGACGCCCGGGGCTTCACCCGCGGCGAAGGTTCGGCCCTCGATCGTTAATTCGCCATGCGGATCGCCACCGCTGATCGGCAGTCGATTGACCGCGCTGACTGCTTTCACGCCGGGCAGAGCCGAGAGCCGCTCCGGAATGTTTTTGTAGAACTCGATTACCTGTGCGTCTTCGGAATACTTTTGCTCGGGTAAAGAAACATGCAGCGTCAACAGGTTGCCGGCCTGAAATCCGGGATTCACGCGCGTGAGGATCCAAAAACTCTTCATCAACAGTCCGGCGCCGATAAACAACATTAGCGACAGCGCGACTTCAGCGACGACCAACACGCGCCGCAGTCGATTTCCTGATTCAATACTTCCCTTTCCTCCTGACTTCAGCGCTCTATTAGCGTCAGTTTTGGCGGCGTGTATGGCAGGCGCGAGACCGAAAACGATGCCAGTCAACAGCGACACGCCGAACGTGAAACCAAACATTGGTGCGTTGACAGCAATCTCGGACGCGCGCGGAAAACCTTCCGGCAAGTGCAATAGCAACCACGTCACAATCCAGACGGACAACAGGAATCCGGCCGCGCCACCGATCAACGACAGCAACAAACTCTCAATCAACGATTGACGGATCACGCGCCAGCGACTCGCGCCCAGTGCGACTCGAATCGCCATTTCTCTGCCGCGCGAAGCCGTTCGTGCCCATTGAAGATTTGCGACATTCGCGCAGCCAATCAACAACACGAAGACCACCGCACCCAGCAATACATACAAGGCCGGTTTTATGTTTCCAGTAATGCGTTCGTGTAACGGTGTGAGGGTTACTAAATGACCTGAGTCTTCGCCGGCATGTTGCTGTTGAATATTCGCGAAGATTCCGGCTAGCTCATTCGACGCTTGTGATTGGTCGATGCCTTGTTTGATTCGACCGAGACCGAAGATGAAATGGACTGCGCGGTTTTGAAAGAAGCGCTCACCGCTATCAGGACCGAAGAGCACCCACACGTCCATCTTGTCGTCCGGAAATCGAAAGCCAGCAGGCATGACTCCGACGACCGAGTAATCACGGTTATCGAGCTTGATGCCCTGGCCGTTGACGGTCTGGTTCGCAAAATGTTGCTGCCAGAACCGATGACTGACAACCGCAACGCGATTAGCGCCAGGCTTCTCCTCGTCAGCCAAAAACGTGCGACCCTGCGCTGCTTGCGCGCCCAACAACGAGAATAAATTGGCGGACATAGCCGTCGTCTCGACGCGCGACGGCTCGCCACCGATTTCAAGCACCGACGAAGAGAAAGTCACACCCGCGATGTCTTCAAACGACTTGCTCTGTCGCTGTAGGTCGAGCCAATTCAGATACGAGAGCTCCAATGGTTCTGGTCCTTGTTGTGGATTGACCTCGTTGATGACCAGCAGGCGTTCCGGATCAGGAAACGGCAGCGGCCGCAGCAACACGCCATTAACGACCGTGAAAATCGCCGTCGTTGCAGCAATCGTCAGCGCAAGGATGATCACCGCCAACCCCGCAAAACCGGGACGCTTCGCGAGGCCACGAAGCGCAAACCGCACGTCTTTAATTATTGAGTCCATAATGAGAATCCATCTACAGATTTCACAGATTTTTTCTGCGTAATCTGTGGATTGCCTTTCACTCGTAACGCAGCGCAACCATCGGATCGACCTTCGTCGCCCGTCGCGCCGGGAGATAACAAGCCAGCAAAGCGACCGCTATCAGTCCCACAGACACACCAACCAGCGTGCCTGCACTGTTTGGCTTCACACCGAAAAGCAACGAACCGATCAAACGTGAAGAAGCAATCGATGCCGCGAGTCCAATCGCAACACCAACACTAACGAGGATCACACCTCGAACCATGATCAGCCTGAAGACATCACGTCGCTGCGCGCCGAGCGCGACACGAATTCCAATCTCACGCGTGCGCCGCGCAACTGAGAACGTCAACACGCCATACAGCCCCAGTGCTGTCAGCAACGTAGCGAGTATTCCGAATGCCGCGCTCAACCACGTGACCATTCTTTCCCGGACCAGCGATTGGTCGATCTCAGTCGCGAGGGTCTTGATGTCGTAGAGCGGCAGGTGTGGATCGAGAGTCTTTAACTCCGCTCGCAATTGTTCCGCAACAAGCTGTGGCTCGGTCGCAGTCTTTACGTGCAGCGTCAGGCTAGTGAGTTGCGACTCCTGTGTGATCGGAACGTAGATATGACGCCGGATATTTTCACGCAGGTTTACGTACTGGGCATCCTTCACAACTCCCACGATCGTCCTGTCAGGAACATCGTCCATGCCAATACGTTTCCCGATCACGTCGGTAGTTCCGAAAAAGTGTTTCGCCATCTTTTCGTTGACGATCACGACCTTCGGCGCACCGATGCGATCGCTTTGGTCAAAGTCGCGTCCGGCAACGAGAGGAATTTCGAGTGCTCTAAAATAGTCGCTCGACGTATAAGTAAAGTCAGACGTCATTCGTTCGCCTTCGCGAGGGGTATAACCCTCAACGACAATGCGACTTTGATCCCAGCCTCCGGAGATAGGTGAATCGGTAGCAAGGCTGGCGAACTTGACGCCGGGCAGCGCGCGAATCCTGGTCAGAAAATTGTCGTAAAACGCTGCTGTCTTTTCTTTCGAGTAACCATTGAGAGTGGGGTTGATGCTTGCGAACAGCACGTTATCTTTCGCAAAACCCGTGTCTACTGAACGTAGGTTTTGGAGTGTCTTCAGTAAAAGCGCCGCGCTTACCAGCAGCGGAAGTGAAAGCGCAACCTGGACCAGGATCAACGCACTGCGCAGACTAAGAAGCCGGCCGGCTGAAGTGAAACTACGAGATTCAAGTCGCAGGCTGGGTGCAAAGACTTGACGCGCGGCTTGAATGGCGGGCGCCAAACTAAACGCGATTCCGATAAGAACCGAGACACCTAAAATGAACAAGTACAAACGCCAATCGGAAGATGCATTCAGATTCCTTCGATAGTCCGGCGGAATGAAGGCGATCAAGCCTACCTTGATCCAAAGCGCGATAAAGATGCCGGCAGTTCCCCCTATCAGCGAGAGAACCACGCCCTCAGTTAACCATTGACGCAGTAAACGCAAGCGCCCGGCGCCGAGCGCCAGACGAACCGCGATTTCCGAAGCACGCACAGTCGCCCGCGCCATCATCAGGTTTGCCAGGTTGGCACAAAGGATCAGCAGCACTGCGCACGTCGCTCCAAAGAGCAACCAAAGAGAAGTGCGGAGTTCGGTTTGTAAATAGCGAAGCCCCTGATCGCCCGGCAAGGCCGCAATGCGGCCCGACATGAAACGTTCTCGATTGAATTTCGGCGAATTTGCACTCAGCTCCTGCGCTTCTAATTCGCGAATCTGTTGGTAAGTAACATCGAGTGATGCCTGGGCCTGTGCGGCAGAAACATCCGGCTTACGCCGCGCCATCACACTCAGCCACTGATGACGGCGACTCGTGAGGCGCGTCGGCGGCAACGGGCTGAAAACGGGCGTCATCATCAACGGCACGCGCACGTCCGGATTGCTTGAAAGATCCATCCCGTAAAATCCTGGTGGAGTTACTCCCAGAACCGTCACCGGATGTTCATTAACGAGCATGGTTTTGCCGATGAGGTTCGGATCTTTGTTGAACCTGCTTTCCCAAAATGCATAACTCAGAACCGCGACCGGATGCGCGCCCGGTGTGAGATCGTCTTCCTGCGTGAACAGCCGGCCGGCCCAGGGACGCACTCCCAGCACTTCGAAAAAGTTTCCACTGACAAGCTCGCCGCGGACGCGTTCGGTTTGATCGCCGTAAGTGACGTTCATCTGCGTGCCACCGCGCGCGATCACGCCGGAGAAGACGGAGTTTCGATCGCGCAGGTCCTTGTACATCGGATAGGAAAATGAACTGTCGATGTCTGGTCCATCCTTCGGGTCGTAAGCTGAAAGCACCGCGAGCCGATCGGGATTCGCCACCGGCAAACTCTGTAGCAGCACTTTGTCGAGCATCGAAAAGATCGCGGCATTGGCGCCGATGCCGAGCGAGAGGGTCAGCACCACCACGCCGGCAAACGCCGGATTCTTCGCCAGCATTCTGAACGCGTAGCGAACGTCGTTAATTGTTTCAGCGATCATGGAGACCTCTATAGAAACAAAAATATTTTCACGCAAAGGCGCAAAGGTAAAAAAGAAAGACCTTTAGAAACGCGGCAGCGCTTTGCGCCTTTGCGTGAGAATCTACTCATATCTCAGCGCTATCAGCGGATCGACGCGCGTGGCACGCCGCGCCGGCAGGTAGCACGCGAAAATGCCAACCAGCGTCAGTCCGGCTCCTACAACCACAAACGTCGCGATATCGGTTGTCGAAACCCCAAACAGCAAACTCGACATCAAACGCGTAAGCGCAAAGGCACCACCCAGCCCAATCACCAGACCCAACAACACGAGCCGCATTCCCTGCCCGATAAACAAGCGCAGCACGTCGCGTCGCCCGGCGCCGAGCGCCATGCGAATCCCAACTTCATGCGTGCGTTGCGAAACTGAGTAAGAAAGGACGCCGTAAACACCGGTCACCGCGAGCACGAGCGCCAGCGCGGCAAAGACAGAAAACAGCAGCGCGTTGAAGCGACGCGTCGATGCTTCACGAGCGAGGATGTCATCAAGTGTCGCGACTTCCGCGATCGGGAGATCCCTGTCTACCTCATACACAGTGCGCGTGACAGCAGCCGTGAGAGCCGTCGGATCTACGTTGCTCGCGCGAATCGACAGCGTCACACCGCGCTGCGGAAAGCGGCCCAACGGCGTGTAAATCCTGATGAGCGGCTTGGCGTCAGAGCCAAATGTCCTGACCTCCGGAACCACGCCGATAATCTCGTGCCACGTGGGACTGTCGTAAGCGATGCGTTTCCCGAGCGCGTCTCCATTGGGCCAGAAACGTCGCGCTAGATTCTCATCAACCAGGACCACCGGCTTACCTTGTTCGTCTTCATCCCGGGTAAACGTACGTCCTCTCAGGATCGGTATCTTCATCGTCTCAAAGTAATCGGGAGTGACAATGGACCAATCGACGTTGAGCAGCGTTTCGCCTTTCGACCGCTCGTAACCCTCGACCGCGATATCGTTTTGCCAGCCATCGCTCAGTCCGGGCAATGCAGCGGAAATCGTCGCCTTCTCAATCCCAGGCTGCGCTTGCACTCCCTGAAGCACTTGATGAAGCAACCTGCTAAGCTCCTCACGATCGCGGCCGCGGCTGCGCGACACTTTCAATTCCATCGTCAGCACACCGTTTGGATTGAAGCCGTTGTCGGATCTCAACAGCAGCACGAGACTCTTCACCAACAATCCCGCGCCGACCAGCAACGCGACGGAGAAAGCAACCTCGGCGACTACGAGAGTTCCGCGCAGCTTCTTCCCGGCCGTGTCAGTCGTAGTCGCACTGCTGTCTTTCAACGTCTCTTGCAAGTCAGTCTTCGAAGAACGCAAAGCAGGCAGGACGCCGAAAAGAATTCCGGTGAGCAGCGTGACGAAGAAACTAAATGCGAGGACTTTGCCGCTGAGCATCAACCCGGCCATGCGCGGAACTGTCTCGTGCGCTACTCGCGAAAGCAGTGCGTTGGTCCACGAAGCAAGGATTAAGCCGGCAATACCTCCGGCAACCGCCAACAACAAACTTTCAATTAGCATCTGCCTTGCGATCCTGAACCGCGACGCGCCTAGTGCGGCGCGCACCGCAAACTCTTTTCGCCGCGAAGCCGCACGCGCCAGCAGAAGGTTGGCAACGTTCGCGCACGCAATCACCAAAACCAGAACAACAGCGGCGAAGAGTATCTTCAACGCGGTGCTGACATTTCCGGTGATGCTGTCCTGGAGCGACACGACGTTGACTGTGTCGGCGCCGGCATTCGTGATCGGATGTTCCTGGAGTAGCTGTTGCGCGACGCGGTTCATGTCGGCGCGCGCCTGTTCGATCGTCACGCCGGGCTTCAAACGCGCGATCACATTTCCACCGGTGCGCACGTCGCGCTCTTTCCAGTTCAGCGGACCCATGAGCACCCACAACGGAGGCGGGCCCTGGTGAAAGAAGTTTTCCGGTAACACGCCGATGACTGTGTGCGCTTTGTCGTCAAGCAGGATCTCTTTGCCGGCGATATTCGGATCGCCCCCGAATCGTTGTTGCCAGAAGCCGTAACTGATTAAGGTGACGGGGGCAGCTCCGGGCTTGTCGTCTTCGGCGGTGAAGTCTCGCCCGAGTATCGGCGTTGCGCGCATCACCTTGAAGTAATCGGAGGTAACTATTCGCGCCATGAGGTTCTCGGCTTTGTCGGTGCCGGTGATGTTTACAGACCAGCCGCGAAACGTCGACATCGCTTCAAAACTCTGATTGCGCGCGCGCCAATCGACGAAGTTCGGGTAGGACACTTGACGGTTCCGGATTTCCCTTCCCGACTCATTCATCCACACGATGCGATCGGCTTCGGGATACGGCAGCGGCTGCAACAACACGGCATTGACCACGCTGAACATCGCCGTGTTCACACCAATACCCACCGCGAGCATCAACACCGACAACAGCGTGAAGCCCGGATTCTTCCGCAACCACCGCAGACCGTAAATGAGGTCTTGAACCAAGCTGTTCCTCCAAATCAATCCACAGATTTCGCGGATTTTTTGTGTAATCTGTGGATTGCCTTTATTCGTACCTGAGCGCCACGAGTGGATCGACCTTCGTCGCGCGGCGCGCCGGGATGTAGCACGCGATCAGCGCCACGACCGTCAGTAGCACCGCGATCAGCCCGTACGTCAACGGATCGTTGACCTTCACGCCAAACAACATCTTCGACAGACTCACCCAACTCTCGAGATACTTCGTCAACACCCACGCTCCAACCAATCCCAAAATTACGCCCAACACAGCGAGCGTCATCCCCTGGCGCACGATCATCTTCATCACGTTGCCGCGGTTCGCGCCGAGCGCCATGCGAATGCCAATCTCATGCGTGCGCTGCGATACCGCGTAAGCCAGCACGCCAAACAATCCGATCGCGGCGAGCTGTTGGGCCAACAACGCAAATATAGTCAACAGCTTCGCGAACAAACGCTCCATGCGCAGCGTTTCATCCGCCTGCTCAACCTGCGTCTTGACGTTCTGCACCGGCAGGTTCGGCTCGATCTCGCGCACCACGCTGCGCACACTCGCAACCGTCGCGGTTGGATCGCCTGCGGTGCGCACTTCAAACACCGCATTGCTCGTCGGTCGATCTTGTCGATACGAGGAGTAGACAGTCGGCGGAATGTCGTCACGCTGGCTCTGATACTTCGCGTCTTTGGCGATGCCGATGATCTCGAGATCGTCTGGTTTGGCTGTATCGTAGGTGAAGCGCTTTCCGATCGCGTTTTCGCCGGGAAAGAACTTATTCGCGAACGTTTGATTGACGACTACGACCTTCGGTGAAGTCGCAGTATCGTGCGCGCCAAACGTGCGGCCCTGGAGCAACGGAATACCCATCACCTCCAGGAAGTTGTCGCGCACTGTATGGCGGTAACCTTCGCCCGTTGGTTTGATACGACCTTCCGAATCAGGCGGGGCCGACAAAGCATCACGCAGGAAAACACTGCTCGAGCTCGAACTGTATGACAGCAACGGCAAGCGCGAAAACGTTACTGCCTGCACACCCGGAACAGCCTCGACCCGCTGGCTGATCTGCTCGTAGATCTGTCGCAGCTTCTCGTCCTTGTAACCGATCAGCGCCGGTTGTACTTCAAACAGCAAGAGATTCTGCGTGTTGAAGCCCGGATCGACGCGCTGCAGATTCACCAACGTGCGCACAAAAAGTCCGGCGCCAACCAGCAGCAACAACGACAACGCGACCTGGACCACCACGAGTCCGCGGCTCAGTAGTGAACGATGGACCGCGCTCGATCCGCGCCCGCTGTCTTTCAGCGAAGGTGTCAAGTCAACGCGCGTTGTTCGCCACGCAGGCGCGAGTCCAAAAATAATTCCGGTCAATAGCGAGAGCGCGATTGTGAAACTGAGCACGCGCCAATCGAGTCGCGGCTGGAGGACGCTGCCCATAGTGCGGCCGCCCCAAAGACTCACCGCGATCAGCCCGTCCTTAAGCCAGACTGCGAAGAGTATTCCGAGCAGTCCACCCAAAACTGCCAGCAGCAGGCTTTCGGTCAGCAGTTGTCGTATCAGTCGCCAGCGACTGGCGCCCAACGCCAAACGCAAACTGATCTCTTTCTGCCGTCCGGCAGCGCGCGACAAAAGCAAGTTCGCGACGTTTGCGCACGCAATCAACAGCACGAGGCCAACCACGCCCAGCAACAGGTAAAGCGAGGGCGCGTAATACTTGCGCCGGAACATCTCGCCCTGCCCGCCCGGATCGGCATAGAGTCTTGGATACTGTTTCGGATCCAGATCGGTGATCGCGTTGCCGCCGCTTGCCTTCGCCACAGCCTGTCGCGCGGCTCGATGTTCGACCACCGATTGATGAAACGCATTTTCCAGTTGCGCCTGCGCCTGCTCTCCCGTGACGCCCGGTTGCAGACGGCCCATGATGCGTAACCACCAAACGTTGCCGGCCAGATATGAGCGTTTTGGATCGGTATAGAGTTGTGGCTCGATAGCGAGAGGTATGGTGACGTCCTGGGTGCTGCCGACACCCATCGTACCGTCAAAACCTTTGCCTGAAACACCGACGACAGTAAACGCGAGATTGTTGAGGTTGATCTGTTTACCGACAACTGCCGGATCGCTGCCGAAACGTTTTTCCCAAAAGCGATGACTCAATACGGCGACCGCCGGAGCGTTCGGTTTATCGTCGTCGTCAGTCAGCAGACGACCGCCGGCAGGCTGCACGCCGAGCGCTCTATAGTAATTTCCGGTCACCGCCTGCCCGGTAACGACCTCAGCCTGGCCATCCGCATTGAGACTTAGTCCGACGTTACCAAACGCGAAGATGTCAGACATCGGTCCTTGCTGTTCGCGCATCCGCTGGTAGCTCTGATAAGCGAACGAGGTCATGGTGCGCTGACCTGTCGCGTCATCAGTATCAGTGCTGCCGTTGTAACTGCCGACGCTGAATTCGCGCGGCGCCACGGATTTAAATAGGACCAACCGATCCGGTTCCTTCACCGGCAGCATCTTCAACAACATCGCATCGACGATGCTGAACAGCGCCGTATTCGCCCCGATGCCGAGTGCGAGCGATAGCAACGCCACAGCCGAGAGCCCCTTTTGTTTGAGCAACATCCGGAATCCATACCGGAGATCCTGCAGAAGAGTATTCATGATCTTTTAATTGGTCCTATTGGTCCTATTCATAACGCAGCGCTTCGAGCGGTTCCACGCGGCTGGCGCGCCAGGCCGGGAACCAGCACGCCAGCAACGCCGCGGCCAGCAACAACAACGACACGCCGCTAAACGCACGAACATCGAAAGCATCGACGCCGAACAATGTGGATTGCATTGCACGGCCCACAAGATAAGCGCCACCGAGACCGATTAGCGTCCCACTGATCGCCAGCAGCGTTCCTTCTTTCAACACGTGGCTGATCACGCGCGAGCGTTGCGCGCCGAGAGCCATGCGCACGCCAAACTCGTGCGTGCGCTGCGCGACAGCAAACGCCATCACACCGTAAATCCCGACAGCCGCGAGCATGAGCCCCAACGCTCCAAAACTCGCAAACAGCACTACGCTGAAACGATCGATCGACAACGTCTCGCTCACGATCTCGTCAACCGTCTTCACGCCCGCAAGCGGCAGATCCGGATCGACCGAATTAACTGCCGCAGCGATGCTCTTAATCACGGTCCTGGAATCGCCGCTCGTCTTTATCGCCATCGAAGCCTGCGGCCATGGACTCTGCGCAAACGGAACATTGATCTCCGGATCGTCTTCGCGAGATCCCGCGCCGCGAACATTGTGATACACGCCCACGATCTGCCACTCGAGTGGCTTCCCTCTCGGCCCGCCAGGAACAATTTCGGGAAACGAGATTCTTTGCCCCAGTGGATCGACTCCCGGAAAATACTGCTTTACAAAATGTTCGTTGACCGTGGCGACGCGCAGCCCTGTGGACGTATCCGAAGCGCTGATGTTACGGCCGCTCACCATTCGAATACCGAGCGCGTCGACGTATTCCGGTGTGACCATCTGAACATCGGTAAGCATGCGCACTGAAGGATTCAATGCCCCGCCCACGATCTTGAAGGGAGCACCGAACGCTGCACCCCGACCGGGAGTACCAGTCGTAACGGCAGCCTTTGTCACACCGGGAAGAGCGTGGATCTTTTCAAGCATCTGTCCGTAGTACGACCTGATTTGATCTGCTCCATTGAGGCGCCTCGCCGGCACCGGTAAGCGAAAGGTGAGCACGTTTTCAGTTTGAATACCGAGATCGATTCGCGTGAGATTCCAGAAGCCTCGCAGCGCCAGACCACCGGTCGCCAATAGCGTCAACGCGAGGGCAAACTCGGCAACGACCAACGCGCGCAGCGCATTGCGTCGCACTCCACTGCCGCCAGTGCGTCCTCCGAGTTTAAGAACGTCATTCAGATCGACTCGCGTTGCTTGCCATGCAGGCGCAGTTCCAAACAAGAGCCCGGCAAGAGTTGTCACGCCGATCGTGAAGAGCAAAACCGGAATGCTGATTCTGATGTTCGCTTCTGATGGAATCATCGTCCCAACAGGCGGCATCACGAATGTGATTGCACTGATAATCGCACTCGCCAGAAAAACACCAAGCGCTCCGCCAAAAACAGCCAGCACAAAGCTCTCGGTGAGAAACTGTGCGAACAAGCGGGTTCGCGAAGCACCGAGCGCGGCTCTGAGGGCAACTTCCTTTTGACGAGAGGTACCACGCGCCAGCAACAGGTTGGCAACATTGACGCAGCCGATTAACAGAAGAAATCCGACTGCGCCGAGCAACAACCAGAGATTGCGGCGCGTTGACGGCGTAACAAAATTGAGGTGCAAAGGCTCCACGGTCATTTCGCGAGTCGAGCTCTT
>DATENQ010000518.1:0-7126 GCA_035275005.1 Pyrinomonadaceae bacterium
TCGATCCGGAAGTCGCTCGTGAGTACCACGACGAAACGCTCCCGCAGGAAGGCGCAAAGCTAGCGCACTTCTGTTCAATGTGCGGCCCGCACTTCTGTTCAATGAAGATCACGCAGGACGTGCGTGAGTACGCCGCGCAGAAGGAGGTCGACGAGGCAGCGGCTTTAACCCTCGGGATGAAGGAAAAGGCGCAGGAGTTTGTCGACACCGGCGGCGAGATCTACCGAAAATAGCCGCATTTTCTCTCTAAAAATCACAAAACTCTAAGCATTTGTATCCGTCTGCTATATGTGTGCGAAAATACACACAGCATTTGGAGGCGGGAAGTGATGAAGTTAAGACCAGTAGATTCCGAAATGCTGATTGCGGCAGGCTACGACCGGAGGTCGCGCATTTTGCAGGTCACCTTCAGGACTGGTGAGACATACCGTTACAAAGGCGTACCGTCCTCTGAATACGATGGATTAATGAGCGCTGAATCCAAAGGGAAATACATGCACCGTCACATCATTGGTCACTACGACTACGAGCGCGTTTGAAACGACGGCACACGGCGGGGGCAAGCCCCTCTTCCTGACCTGTTCTTCTCTTAGGCGCTCAAAGGAAAGAACAAGTCAGGAAGAGGGGCTTGCCCCCGCTGCTTGTCATCCGAGGCCGGCTTTGCGTTGCATCTCCCGGAGCGTTTCCGGAATGAAGGACGTGATCTGGTAGGTCTCTTCACGACCGTCCGCATAAGTCTGATACAAATTGAAATCGGGCAGCGAAATGCAGCTTAGCGGAGACTGGTAGTTGTAACCCGTATCGAGCCCAACCGCACTGTTAGAAATATAAATCCCGTGACGCCCCAACCGTCCCCGCAGAGGCAATAGCGGCGTCGGCGTATGTCCAAACACGCAAGGCTTGCCACGGTAGTTCTTGTAAAAATCCATGTCGCGCATCCACAACAACGACATCGGCGTGCTCTCGCGCGGATGCTTGCCCTCGTCGAGCCCTGCGTGAACGTAAATTGCAAACTCGTCTTCGTAATAGAACGGCAGCTCCTGCATGAACGCGAGATGCTCCGCCGGAAATGACTGCTCAAGCGTGAGCCTCATCTCCTCCAAATCCTTTTCGCTTTCAACCCTGACCGACTGCCCCGTGTACTGTTGAAACGTTCGCTCACCACCCACAACCGGCGTGAGCCAAAGATTGCTATGCCCATCGAGAAAATCCATCAACATCTGTTCGTGATTTCCACGCAGGCAGATAACTCGCTCGGGATTCTCGTTACACAGCTTGAGGATGTGCGACACGCAGCCGGGCGCGTCCGCGCCACGGTCAATCAGGTCGCCCAAAAAAACGAGTGTGTCAGTTTCCGGATCGCGCGGCAGCATATCGAGCAGGTTGAGGAGCTGCGCACACCGACCGTGTATGTCCCCCACGATATATGTCTTCATTCAGACTGGTCCCCGGGTTGTTCGCGTTGGTTCTTGATGCGATTCATCAATTCGACGAAACGTACATCCTCGTGCATGTCGGTCCAGTTTGGATCAGACTCAAACCATTTGTAGTTTTCGTTTCCAAGACCAATCGCAGTCTCCAACCATCTCAGCGCTTCGACCTGGCGGCCCTGCAAGAGATAAGCCGAGGCGAGCCAGTAAGAGATATCGTAATCCGCCTCCGCGACCTGTCTCACCTTGGGCGTGAGTTGTTCGTTGGCCTTTGTGTGTTGTCCCTGCGAGCTCAAACAGATCGCGAGAATCGGTCTCACGCCATCGATCTGCGGGTGACGCTGCAAGACCTGGTGAAGAATCTCGATAGCCTCGTCGATCTCGCCTTTGTAGTAAAGCACGCGCGCGGTGAAGACCTTGATTAGCGGGTGCTCAGGTTCAATCTCTGCGCCCTGGGCGAGCTCGCGAAACGCCTCTTCATACTGGCGTTGATACATAAAGATGCGGGCGCGATTGTAACTCGCGAGCACGCGCTCGCCGGGATTTAGCCGTACCATGCGATCGAAACTTCGCAGCGCCTTTTCGTAATCACCGTCGAGCCGCGCGACCACGCCACGCACAAACTGCACCCCCGGATCGTTTGGATACTCATCACGCAGCAAGTCGACTTCGCTACGCGCCTTCTGCTTCTGTCCGCCGGTCAGGTAGATAAACACCATCTGCATGCGTGCTTCGAGCAGCCGTTGATCCAACGTAAGCGCTTTTCGAAAAGCGGTTTTTGCCTTGTCGTGATCGCCTGCTTGTCCGAGTCCTTTCAACACGCGATTTACGTAACAACTACCGATCGCGGAGTAAGCGAGCGCGAAGTTCGGATCGATCTCGATGGCGCGGCGGAAGTGTTCGATGGCGGAGTCAAGATGCTCCCGCTGGATGGTGTGATAGATAAAGGTTGCGAGGCAGTCGCGACCGCGCAGGTATTCTTCTGAGGCCGCGGCGTCGGCGGTTTGCTTCCGCGCCAGTTCGTCTTTCTCGTCTGGTCGCAGCTCGAGCCGCAGACCTTCGACGATGCGCTGCACGATCGTGTCCTGCACGCCGATGATGTCGCTGGCGTCGGCGTCGATGCGCTCACTCCAGAGAATCTCGCTTGTGCGTACATCGAGTAGTTGCGCGGTAACGCGCAATCGATCGCCGGCGCGCAGGAAAGTCGCAGTCAGGATCGCGTCAACACTGAGATCGCGCCCGGCTTCAGCGGCGTCGACAGTCTTGTTCTGATACTTGACGATCACTGATGACGGCCGCACCACGAGCGAGCGCACACGCGCCAACTCGGTTATCACCGCATCTGCAAGAGAGAATTGATAGAAGTCGATCTCGCGATCGTTGCCGACATTCTTGAACGGAAGAATCGCGACACTCTTGCGATCGCGATCGCCCATGCTGGTCATCGGCTGCGCATCACCGCTGCGTCCCGCCGATTTTGTACTCGTCGAACCGTCGCCGCTTTTGCTGCCAGTTAACCAGCGCAGCGCGCGTGTGACCGGGCTCTCCTGCTTCAGATGTTTTGGCGCCACCGGCGTCGTAGTCTCATCCATGCCGGGCAGTGACTCCGAACCAAGCTCACGAATGATCAAACGAAGATCGTCGGCGAAGTGGGAAATCCTTTGATAACGATTGCGAGGATCTTTGGCGAGAGCTTTGTCGATGACGGTCTGTAACCGGGCCGGCATGCGGCCCGGTCTCATTTGCGACAGCGGCTTCGGCTCATCGTTCAGCACTGCGTGACGCACCTCGACAGCCGTTTGACCCTGAAAGGGCCACGTGCCGGTGAGCATCTCGTAAAGCAACACGCCGGTGGAAAAGATGTCGGCGCGCGCGTCTACGCGGTCGCCGCGTGCTTGTTCGGGCGCCGCGTATGTAGCGGTCCCGTAGGGAACGCCGACTTCAGTAATTTCAGTGTGATGAATTCCGGAAGTGCGCGCGGCGTCTTCGTCGAGCAGTTTCGCCAATCCGAAGTCGAGAACTTTGACCTGGCCGTTCGGCGTGACCATCACGTTGCCGGCTTTGATATCGCGATGAATGATGCCGCGCGCGTGTGCGGCGCCAAGTGCATCGGCAGTCTGCAAAGCGATTGACAAAGCGCTCTCGAGCGACAACGGGCGTCCATTGACGAGTTGCCGCACGTTTCGACCTTCGATGTACTGCATGGCGATAAAGTGAATGCCATTGATCTCGTTGAGGTCGAAGATGGTGCAGATGTTTGGGTGGTCGAGCGCGGAAGCGAGGCGCGCCTCACGTTCAAACCGTTTGAGGTTTGCTTCTCGGGCGGTCAGCTCGGCGGGCAGGACTTTGATGACGAGGGTGCGGCCGAGTTTGGAATCGACGGCTTTATAAACGGTGCCCTGTCCGCCCTCACCGAGCTTCTCGAGAATCTTGTAATTCCCTAGCGTGGATCCAATCATTTGGAAATTAAAAACCCCAACCACTAAGACACGAAGGCACGAATTTATAAAAAACTTTGTGCCTTCGTGTCTTGATGGTTAAAACTGTTTCCCGTTCGCTATTCCTTTATACCCATCTGCCAGAGCATAAACGCTCGGTCAAATGCCACCTCTCGCAACGAATCGTAGCGACCCGAAGCGCCGCCGTGACCCGCGCCGAAGTTGACCTTCAACAGCAACGGATTATGGTCGGTCTTCATCGTCCGTAGCCTGGCCACTAGCTTAGCACCTTCCCAGTACGGCACCTGGCTATCATTCACCGAAACCTTCACGAGCATCGCCGGATAATCCTTCTTGGCGATGTTGTCGTAAGGCGAATACGTCTTCATGTAATCGAAAGCGGGCTTTTCGTTGGGATTGCCCCATTCGATGTATTCACTGGTCGTCAGCGGCAGGCTCGCGTCGAGCATCGTGTTCAGCACGTCGACAAAAGGCACATGCGAAATGACCGCCTTGAAGAGATCGGGCCGCATGTTTGACACGGCACCCATCAACAAGCCGCCTGCGCTACCGCCCTCGATCACGAGCCGATCCTTCGAAGTGTACTTCATCTTGATCAGCGATTCGGCGGAGGCGATGAAGTCCGTGAACGTGTTCATCTTATTCATCATTCTGCCCGCCTGGCGCCATTCCTCGCCCATCTCACCACCACCACGAATATGCGCGATACAAAAGATAACGCCACGATCGAGGAAGCTCAGCCGATTTGAATTAAAAGTCGGCGGGATGGAGTATCCATACGAGCCGTAGCCATACAGCAGTAGTGGCGCACTGCCATCAAGCTTCACTCCCTTTCGATAGACTATCGACAGCGGAATCTTTGTTCCATCAGAAGCCGTCGCAAACGCTCGCTCGGATTTGTAGTTGTTTCGATCGAATCCGCCGGGCACTTCCTGCTGCTTCAACAACGTCGCCTTGCCCGTGTTCATGTCGTAATCAAAGATCGAAGACGGGGTGACGAGCGAGTTGTAACTATACCTGACGACGGGCGTGTCGAATTCGCGGTTGGTGTACAGTTCTACGGAATAAACCGGCTCAGGAAACTTGATGCGTTGCCGTTTGTCAGTCTTGAAGTCGATGACTTCGAGTTGTTGCAAACCATTCTCCCATTCAGACAGCACGGCGTGGTTCGCAAACAGACTGATATCGTCGAGCTTCACTTCCGGTCTGTGTGCGACAAACTCTTTCCAGTTCTTTTCCGATGGATCGTTAACCGGCGCCGTAACGATACGGAAGTTCTTCGCGCCTTTGTTGGTGCGAATGTAGAAAGTGTTGTTGCGATGATCGACGTCGTATTCGTGTTCGGGCTCTCGCGGCAGGATCACTTTCAGCGTTCCGTTCGGATCATCCGCGCGAAGGTAACGCGCTTCAGTCGAAGTTTTGCTGAATGCATGGAGAAAGATGATTTCCTTGTCGCGTGAGCGACCGACTCCGATATCAAACAGTTCGTCCTTCTCGTCGTAGATCAGGTCTGACTTGTCACTGCCGAGCACGTGACGGAAAAACTTGTCGCTTCTCTTAGTTATCGCATCTTCGGTAACGTAGAAAAGCGTCTTGTTGTCAGTGGCCCAAACGACGCTGGTGGTGCGTTCAATTTTTTCAGGAAAGAGTTGGCCTGTTCGCAAATCTTTGATCTGGAGTAAGTACTGGCGATAACCCGTGTTGTCGGTACTGTATGCGAGCAGGTTTCCATCGTCACTGGGAACAAAGGTATCAATGCTCATGAACTTCTGACCTTTGGCCAGTTCATTCTCATCGAGCACGATCTCTTCCGGCGCGTCCAGACTGCCTTTCTTGCGACAGTAGATTTGATACTGCTTACCTTTCTCGGTGCGCGTGTAATAGAAGTAATTTCCCCAGCGATAAGGCACGTTTTGGTCAGTCTCTTTAATATGACTGAGCATTTCGTTGTAGAGCTTTTCCTGAAGAGGCTTCGTGGGTTTCATCACCGTTTCGGCGTACTCATCTTCCGCCTTCAGGTGGGCCATCACCGCGGGATTTGTTTTTTCACGCAGCCAGAAATAGTCGTCGACGAGCGTGGTGCCATGAATGTTCGTAGTCTTGGGTTTCTTTTCTGCCATGGGTGGTTGAGGCGCGCCGGCTCCTCCGTTTGATTGGGCCACGAGTTTGCTACTGATAGGGAGAACGCATAGAACAAAGAGCAACAGCAGAAAAGGTAAACGGGAGTAGTTCTTCATGAGTCACCTTACTGATAAAGCACGAGATTTCAACTTGGGGAGACGCTTGGTTAACAACCGGCGCACGGCCGACTAATCGTGAACGGTTCAACCGCGAGGGGGATTACCCCAACCAGAACCCAAATACTTACCGTCTTCAACAATACACGGCACCGTTGGATCGCCGCCGGAATACGCGAACATCTCTTTGCGCCTCGCGCTATCGTTTTGCGCGTCGTAGTCGATAAATGGAATACCTTTGGAGTTGTAATGGTCGCGCGCCTGCTGGCAATAAGGACATCCCGGTTTCGTGTAGATTACTAAGGCCAATTCGCTTACCCCCGCGATTGATTTATACAAATTTGGGTGAGGAGCGATTATACTGCCGCTGCCTATGAGTGAACAAAGCGCAGATTTGCTCGATCCTTACGAGAAGCTTATCAGTCTGGAGATAATTGGCAAGCGAGTGAGCGTGCCGGAGAAGAATCGACTGCTGCGCTGTTTTCAATACCTCTCCATCAACACCATCTCGTACGGCGACTTTTGCTGGAATGGCGACTGCACCAATTGCCAGATCTGGTATCACCTGGAAGGACAGAACGAGCAGAGTGACAGGCCCGCGCTGTCGTGCCGGTTGGAGTGTGAAGAGGGCATGGTGATTACCAAGCTCAGTCGCTTCATCGAGCTCGAAGGAATCACGAAATAAGCCGCAGATCTTCGCGGATTAACGCAGATCTGCGTTCGTCTGCGAAAATCTGCGGCTTAAATGCTTTTAGTATTTCGGTACGCTCGGATCTACCTCGTTCGACCAGCCGATAATTCCGCCTTTCAAATTTATCAGTTTGCCCGTGAACCCCGAGCGCTGCAGCGCCTCGATCGCGCGTGCGCTTCGCCCGCCCATCTTGCAGTGAACGACGGTTTCGCGGTTCGGATCGATCTCATTCATGCGCGTCAGCACCTGCGCCAACGGAATGTGAACGGAGTTTGGTATGCGGCCGATCGCGACTTCGACATCCTCGCG
>DATENQ010000519.1:0-6719 GCA_035275005.1 Pyrinomonadaceae bacterium
CCCGAAATTTAAAAATATCGGAGGGCGATGACTCCCGAAATATAAAAATATCGGAAGGTGATGACTCCCGAAATATAAAAATATCGGAGGGTGACGACTCCCGAAATATAAAAATATCGGAGGGTGATGACTCCCGAAATATAAAAATATCGGAGGGCGACGACTCCCGAAATATAAAAATATCGGAGGGCGATGACTCCCGAGATATAAAAATATCGGATGGCGATGACTCCCGAGATATAAAAATATCGGAGGGCGATGACTCCCGAGATATAAAAATATCGAAGGGTGATGACTCCCGAGATATAAAAATATCGGAGGGCGATGACTCCCGAAATATAAAGATATCGGAGGGTGATTGTAGGGGCGGCACTCCGTGGCCGCCCGCCGTCGTATCGCAAAGCAAGATTGGGCTGTGGATGCCGATGAATGTTCGGTGTAGGGCTGCTGAGGGTTTTGGAAATGGTACGAGCCGGATACGTGTCTATGCGAGGTACGACCCCGAGGCCAAATTCATCGACAAGTGTCGTGAGGTGCGGCGCCAGGTTGCGTGGAGCAGCGAGCACGGCGAGTGGGTCGTGCCGGAATTACCATGGCTAACACGTCTGCCTCGCCCCATCATCGCCCCGCTTCTTCGCGGCTACCTGAACCGGGCATCGGTTGATATGGCGACCGGCGTGTTCTCCCACGCCGGGACCGGAATGGCAAACGCGTGCGAAGCATTCAAGCACGTCGAACGGATCGAATCCGTTGGCCTCTTGCATCCGCGCCAGAACCTGGCCATTAACGCCGCCACGCACCACGGACACACCTGGTTGACGCTCACTTACGATCCGGCTCTTTTAACAACCGACGACGCAAAAGAGCTCAGCCGGCTTTACCAAGAGCAGATCGCTTTAGCTTATGAGAGCTTATCTTAACGACAGTCTGCGAGCCGCGATTAGTTGGACCATCCTGTACCTCGGTCTGCTCGCATGCGGCCGGCAGCGTGTTCGGTTGCTTGCCTTTAGGTTTAATCAGCGGCGGCTGAAAAGAAAGTACGGCATAACTGACGACACGCCCGTGCTGTCGTATGGTCCGGAGGTCGTACAATCCATCCGCGCAAGAGCAGTTAAAGACGCAAAGTTCGCCACTACATCCGGCACGACCGGCAAACCGAAAGAACTGCTGTACACCAAACGACGTCTGCTCGCGCTCAAGTTTGCCTTCAGCGAGATGTTCGCGGGCGCTTGCTACGCATTCCGTCTCAAGCGTACTTCACTCTACGTCTTCAGCTCATTCGAAACAGACACCTCGCTGACTTCACTCCTACTCGATGAAAACGCCCTCCCTCATTACCTGTCGACACTGCAAGCGCCGTACAGAGTCCAGCATCACCCTGCAATCCAGGCACTCGTCTCAAAATACAGCGCGACTGCCGTGCGTCTTTGGTTATTGACTCTTTCAAACCCGGGCATGCTCTACAGCACTAATCCTTCGACGATCTCGACCTTCCTCGACGAACTAATAAACGATTGGCAACGCAGCTCAGAACTGATCAGAGACTGGTGTTACGCGCCCGCCTCGTTCACACCCGAAGCTCACAGCATCGCGCTCCGGCTCGCTTCGCGTGGCTGCGCCAAACGGCTAAAACAAATCGCTAACAGCAATGGCCCACTACCGCTCTCACAATGCGCACCCGCAGTGAGAGCTTACATCTGCTGGACCGGAGGCTACGTAAAACCATTTCTCGATCGCCTCGCCACACACCTGCCCTCCCCGCGTTACGAACTGATTCCGATGTACTCAATGTCAACCGAAACGATCGAAACACTTCCCTACTTTCGAGATCACGAAGTCGCCTTCCTTCCGTTCGCCCCTGGCGTGTTCTATGAATTCATCGACGACGCGGAGAACCTGCTCTATGCGCATCAACTCGAGGCGGGCAAACTCTACGCAATGGTGGTCAGCGATGCTTACGGTCTGCGGCGTTATCAAACCGACGATCTGTTTCTTTGCAAACGAAAGATACATGGACTGCCGGATCTGAGCTTTGCACGGCGTCGTACTCTCGAGTATTCCTTCACAGGCGAGAAGCTGACAGGCGAGCAGCTCAGCAAAGTGTTCGCACGACTGCGCGCAAGTTATCCATCGCTGCTGGCCGGCAGGTTCTTAACGTGCGTGCCCTCGCATCCGCCACATTACAAAGTGCTGATCGTCGGCGATTCCAACGTCGAAACCTCGCAACACATCCTCGCCGCGAGTTGTGACGAGATGCTATGCGAGATCAACTGCGAGTACAGAAGCAAACGCGCGAGCGGCCGGCTTGGACCAGTCGCGGTCGTAAGCACAAACTTTAAAGGTTTTGTCGCAATGAACAGCAATTGGGAAACACAGTTCAAATTCCTGCCGCTAATCATGTCTTCATTTGATTTAGAATCCCGCACGCCTGTCCCATAAAAATACGCGGCCCGCGACCAAGTCACACCGCTCGCCTGTTTTAGTATTTAGCCGGAGCTGACGTGCCAGTGCAGGTGTTTTGAGTCCTGGTACTTGCCGAGGTTGGTCAGCACGCGACACGCGCCGTGTTCGTCGAGCACTTCCTTTGCGACCTCACGAACGACACGAAGTAATTCGAGCAGGAGAGCATCATCTTCGATCGTGAGCAGCGATGAGATGTGGCGCTTGGGAATCACCACGATGTGAACCGGCCAGAAGGGCCGCGTGTGGTGATAAGCAAGCACGTTGTCAGTCTCGCGGACGACCCTGACTTCGGTTCGCCTGCTCAATACTTCATCGCAATAAAAATCTTCAGTCATTGGTCGTCAATTCTACGGCAATCCGTGATATTTTTTGGAACTCACGGCGGAGTCGCAAGTGAGACTGCACAGAAAACCGGCTCTCCCGATCTAACACCACTTATTTGAAGGAGAGTTTTCCTCATGTTTCTGCGGACGATTCTTTTCACGACATTGATCTTGCTCTGCTCTGGAGCGGCGTTGGCTCAAAGACCCGGGCCGGAATTCTGGCGCAAGGTGGGATGCCAACCATTCGAGCCGCGCACGAAACTCGAAGCGCTCGACGACCGGCACAGCACGGTCATCATCAAGGGCTTTACACGAATCACGACGGTTGACGTGCGTGGCATCCGCGTCGACGCGGTTGAAATGCGCGACCTGGGGAGTGCTGTAGGCCGCGCCAAAGGAATCGTGATCACATTGCGAGGAGGCGGCGAGCAGCCAAAAGAGGATCGTGCTTTTGTCGACTATGACGAGATCGATTTACTACTCAACGCGATTGATGCTGTTTCGCGCGCCGACGAAACCGTGACGAAACTGGCGAGCTTCGAGGCGCGATACAAGACTATTGGCGATCTCGAAGTTGGGGTCTTCCGTCAAACGCGCAGCGGCACCGCGGTGACGATGACCGCCGGCATCTGCGATCTCGTCACCGTATCGATGTCGCTAGACGATCTCGGCAAAGTGAGGGCAATGATCCAGGAAGCCAAGGAACGCCTCGACCAGATCAGATAAAACTTAGCCGCAAAAAGGCACAAAAGGCACAAAATAGAAGAACCATTTTTGTGCCTTTTGTGCTTTTTTTGCGGCTTAACTCTTTTGCTAATCGACTACGCGGACGCGTGTCTCAGCTCCATTTGTGCGAATCTCCGGGACGTACATCGCATGACCCAACACGGGCAGCGCGTGGAACGTTCCCGGGGCTTCGGCCCTCATCTCATAACTGAGTTGCCAGAATCCCTCCGGTAGCTGGTCGATAAACATCGCGACTTTCCGATCGCGCAGCTCCTGGTAAACCCAGCGCGAGCGACCAGTGAAGCCGCCGCCCGACTTGAGCTCGCGAACATACAGACTTTCGCCACTGCGAATCTGAACCGCTTCGAGCCCCGCCGGCTTCAGGTCTTCAAACAACAGATACTCGTAGTTGTTCTTCGCTTCGACCGTCAGCACCACTTCAATCCGATCGCCGCTCTTCACCGCCTCGCCATCGCTCAACGGCACTCTTTCCGAAATGAATCCTTTCAGCAGCGTCGGATGATTCACGAGTTTGAAATACTGGCGCCTCACAAAGATCTCGTTACCAGCCGGCTTCAAAGGCTCTTCAAGACTGAAGAACTCCGCCGCCGCCGAAAAGTAGATCGGACCACTGCCACTATTTCTCACGATGCTGATCTCGTTCTGTCCATCTCGAATCAGCTCGCGCGAGATGTCGAACTTGCTCGGCGCACTCAGCGCATCGTCAGCCGTGATCTGCTTCGTAGCCACTGGCGTTCCATTCACGACTAGCTGATACGACATCGACGGCTGGACTTCGCCGCTGACTCGCAGATAGTCGTTCAGCGTCAGAACAACAATCGCAGTATCGCGCGTGTTACTCCACTGCGCTCCTCTACGATTCTTCACCAGCCAGTTAGTCACCGGCTCGATCAGTTTGTTTTGCGGATCAATAGCGAGCAAAGCACGTAACGCAAACGAGGTCGCTTCAACGCCGCCATCAGACCAGCGCCAGTAAATTCCATCCTCGCCCCAGTGTGCCGTGCCGATCACGGACGGATCCGACGATTGCGCGCCACGCTGCACGATCGAAGTGTCAGGCTGCGAATCGATCTTGACGCCGTTTTCGAGATTGGCGACTAGAATCTTCGCTTGTTCGTTAAAGCCATAGTTGTGCGCGGCCAGTGCCAGCAACGCGCGTGTGTAAGCGTTTAGCTTATCGCGGTTGTTCCACAGATTTGTGAAAGCTGTGCGCTGGAACTTGCTCACTTCCGTCTGCTTTCGCATCCCGTGATACACAGCCAACGAATGGAGCATCCACGCCTGCGAGTCGTAACTGACCTCCTTCTCCACGATCTCTTTGTCGAGAAAAGCTACGGCGCGTTCAAGTGCATCCGACTTCACATCGATGCCGGCCTGGCGCGCGAGACTCATGCCCCAGACGACATACGCGGTCATGAAGTGATCGCTTTCGCCTTCCTTCCACCAACCCCAACCACCGTCGCTATGTTGGAAGTTGTAAAGCCGTTCCAGGCCCTGCTCCGTGATCTTCTCGAGTTGCTTAAGATCACGGCGACCTTTCGGATGAGTTGCAGCGGCACTTGTCTCCTCGATACCGCCGAAGATCTTGTGCATCGCGGTTTCGGGTTTGAGACCGAGGTCACGCAGCGTCTTCGCAGTGATCACTGCCGGCAGAAACCTGCTCATCGTCTGCTCGGTGCAACCGTACGGGTAGTCAACCAGGTACGGCAGCGCATCGAGCATCGTTGTGGCCATACTCGGCGCGATCTGCACCGTGAGTTTTGTTGAACCGGAGCGACGCTCTTTGGGAATGTCGAGTTTGACCGAGACACTATCGCCCCGCATTTTGCCCGACCTCGAGATGAATTTCTCGATGCCGTGCTCGAAGATCGTGAACGACTTCTCCATCGCATCGGCGTACTTGCTGCCACGTGCTTCTACCTTCAATTTCGCCTCGCTCGCATGGTTCACCGCCACCAGCCAATCGACTCTCGTCTCACTGTTGGGTTTTACTTCGACCGGCAAGCGGTCGCTATTTACAGTCTTACCGTCGACGATCAGACCGGTAACAGTCAGACCTTCAGCATTCAAAGCCGGGACAACCCTCATTGGTTCGTCGGTGTTGTTGTTAATGACGCCCGACACAGTAACTTGATCGCCGACAACGAAGAAACGAGGAGCCTGGAGCCGGACGATTAACGGCTGCTTGGTCCTTGTACTCGAGCTTCCGATACCGAATTGATTTCCCGTTGTCGCGACGCGCGCCGTTGCGGACCAAGTCGTCAACGAATCCGGATACTTCACTTTGACGGTTGCAGTGCCGTCGGCGTCAGTCTTGACGTCAGGCAGCCAGAGGACGGTCGAACGAAAATCGCTGCGCACTTGCACAGCCTGCTCCGGCAGTTGCTGCTCGCGCATGTCGCTGGAAATTTCGGCGGCCTTTGGCGCGGCTCCGGGCGCAAGGATATAAAGACCACTTACGTTTCGACCCACCACCGGCATCGCGATGATTGACTTGCTTTGGAGGACACCGTCTGTCGCGAAGTCTCCGCGACCACCGGCACCAGCATTTCTACCGGCCTCCAGCTTGTACGCCAGCGCTTCATCGTCTTCCTTGATGTTCTTGCGATCGCGCAACTGCCCTTCAATCTCCTCAAACCGCGCATAGTTCTGTTGATTCAGCGTGGTCTGCGTTTGCACTGTGTGCTGGCGTTTTTGTCCGTAATAGAACTGTCGCGGATCGATTGCATAGTCCTGCTGGATGTATTTGACCGACTCATCAACCAATCCCAACGCGATCTCGGCGGTCACCGGACGACCGTCGGCATCTTTCGTCGTGATTGCCAGCGTTCCTTCGTCGCGCGGCTGGTACTGCTCGCGATCCGCTTTCACGGCGACGGCCAGAAACCGATCCACCGGCGGCACCACGACCTGCTTGGTGTCCATAAACGAATTCGCATCGCTGATCATCACCGCGCTGAGGTAAACGTTTGGCACGTACTTCTCCTCGATGGGCAGCTCGATCAGTTTGGTAGTTCCTTCAACATGGATAACCTTGTAACTGAACAAGTCTTCACCTTCTACACTGAACAGCACGTAACGATTGCTCACCGGCACGGAGATCATCACCGGAGTTGTTTGGCCGCTGCGGAAAGTATCTTTATCGACGACGATTTCGAGCCCGCCATTCCGGTAGCCCAGATCAGT
>DATENQ010000520.1:0-6220 GCA_035275005.1 Pyrinomonadaceae bacterium
TCTGAAAGCAAAATCAATCTGCTCCAACGCTGCTTCGAAATTGGCAATCTTGGCCTGGACGTCTATCAACTGCGAGCGCAACTGCTCAGCCCGCTGTTCCGCTCGAGTCAAACGCTCCATCTCACGCTGATAGCGATCGTCCTCCTGCTGCTTCGACAGCTTGTCGTTCAGTTTGTTCACCTGATTCGTGAGCGAGGTGATAGTCTGCTGTATGCTCTCCGCTTCTTCGGGTGAGGCCGCCGGCTTTGCCGTTTTAGTTTCAGTGGACGACGTGGGTTCCTGTGCTTCGGGGTCGTCAGTGCTGATGATCTTCACGTCGCCAGTCGTCGTTTCACTTTGTGCCGATTCGGGAGGCGCGATCGGGGGATTTGTAATTACAGGCCGCGGCGCTGCCGGCGCGGTTCGCCGGGTACGCTTTTTCCTGCGCGTCTGTGCCTCGCCCTCGACGAGGCAGAAGCTGACGATCAGGCAAAAGGCCACGAGCAACTTGATGTAACTACGAATCCTGCTAGGCATTGTGGTGCTCCTTTTCGAGGCTGGCTCCTAAGATACCCCCGCTATCCAGATGCCATCAAGCTCTATCCAGATGCTTCACGCTTTCACGACCACCGCCGAGCACTGTTCCAAAAACTTACGCCCGCCGCGCCACCACCTCATAAAGCGCGTTTTTGAAGAACAAACGCTTCAATCGATCGCCGGCGTGCCTGGGCGGTTGCTTGCGCGCGCGTGCCCTGGTCTCGTCTACATTGCTCTTCGCGCTCAGAATCTGAAGCGGCAAGTTTTGAAACAAATCTTCAGCAGCTTCGAGCGTCAGGTGTGTCGTGTGATCGGCAAACGGACCCACTTCAAACGGTACGCCGACCGCTCTCCAGCTCGCATGCACGCCCGCCGCGACTGCGTACACGCGATGATGAACGTTCACCGTGAAATAGAGTAAGCCGCCGGGAACAAGAATCCGCGTCAGTTCACTGACAATCCGCTTCGGCGACTCGGCATGATCGACGACGTTATCGCAGAGCACTACGTCGAAAGTCCCATCCGCAAACGGCAGCGACTCACCAACCGCCGCTACGGTTTGAGCGCCGCGTTGCCAACGTGGAAAGAGGCTTCCATAACTTACCGCCAGCGGATCGACACCGATTCCATGCTGTGATCCAAAACAAAAGATCAGCCCGTGCGCGCCACTGCCGACTTCAATGACACGCGCATCAGGCTTAATCGGCTGAAACGTCTCGAGCAGATCGCGCACGCGTCGCGACGTGTGTGTCATTGCGGCAATGATCTCGTCTTCACGCCCGCGAACGTGTTCCGCCTTGCGTTGCTGGTAGTCGAGTTGACGCTCAAGCGCTCGTTGAGCAAGCTTCCTGCGCTTCGTCTCTCCCCGTCCCATCTTCTTTTCTGTTTTGTGCTTTTTGTGCCTTTTGCGGCTAATCTAAAAAGGCTGGAGTTTGAAGCTGATGTCCGCTGCCGGCGCCGCGCCTGTCAGTGCCTCGATACGCATCAATTGCGCTCCCGCTTCGGCATACTCACGCGCATTCTCCGGCGTGATCTTTCCCACGCACTCGATCGCGATCGAGTTCGACAACTCGCGCCCCAGTGTCGCGAGTCGACCAAACGCGGGCACATCGAGACTCTCGATCACAATCACATCAGCACCGGCCGCAACAGCTTCTCTCACTTCATTCTCAGTCGACACTTCCACTGCGACTTTATGCAGGTAGCCCAACTTTTCTTTCGCCGACTTCACCGCGCCCGTCACGCCACCGAGAATCGAAACGTGATTCGATGTCACTATCACGCCGTCGTCCAAGCCGAACCTGCTGTTGTATCCGCCACCGAGTTCGACGGCGTATCGTTCGAGCAGACGCAATCCGGGCGTCGTCGCGCGCGTATCTGCTATCAACGCGCCCGTGCCGTCGACTGCTTTCACGTACTTATCTGTCAGCGTGGCGATGCCTGAAAGTCGCTGCATGAGATTCAGCGCCACTCGTTCTGCGGAGAGCATGACGTCGGCAAACCCGACCATCCGCGCAATCACCTTGCCTGCCTCAACCGGCTCGCCATCGGAAACAAAGGCCTCGAGCTGTTGCTGCGAATCGAGTGTTAGAAAAACTTCCTCCGCCGCTTCAAGGCCCGCCACGATCATGTTCTCGCCGGCGACGAAGCGCGCGCGAGCGCGCGTGTTGCGAACGATGATCGACTGTGTGGTGATGTCGCCGCGGCCGAGATCTTCGCGCAAATAGAGGCCGATTTGTGAGTAGAGTGCGCCTTCGTCGATCCAGTTCATTGCAGGTTCTCGACTGTCTGCTGAAGTTGAGAGGACTGTTGAGCGATGGCGGCGATGCGGTCGCGCACTTCGTTGACACGATCAACCGGGGCTCGCGACACGAAGTTGGGATTGCCGAGTTGTGCCTCGAGCTTGGCGGCTTCCGCTTGCAGTTTTTCCTGTTCGCGCTGCAAACGCCGGCGCTCTTGTTCGAAGTCGATTAGACCTTCAAGCGGGACGGCGAGCTCGGCGCCACCGGTTAGCACTGCACGGGCCGAAGCCTTAGGCGCTTCAAGACGATCGCCGATCGAGATTTCAGACGCGCGGACGAGGCGCGCGATCTGCTCGCGTGCGGATTCGAAAACGCGGCGGAGATTCTCGTCAGGCGAGGCGACAACGATATTGATGCGCTCCGCCGGTTTGATATTCATCTCGGAACGAATGTTTCGCACGCGTGAGATCAACTCGATCGTCGCCTGCATTTCCGACTCTGCGGCCTCGTCGATCAGCGCTTTTGCTCCTTCCGGATAAGCGGTCAACATCACTGTTGGTTCAGCGCCTTCATACGCCGCGTGTAGACGCTTGTCGCCCGGTAGACGCTGCCACAACTCTTCGGTGATGTAAGGCATAAACGGGTGCAATAACCGCAACGCTTGTTCAAGGACGGTAAGCAATCGCGTGCGAGCTTCCGTGCGTGCAGCGCTCTCTTGTTCCGCGGTGACATCGGCCTTTGCGAGTTCGATGTACCAATCGCAAAAGTCGTCCCAGAAGAAGTGATACAGCGACTGCACCGCCTGGTGAAACTCGTAATTATCTATCGCCGCATTCAGATCCTGCGCGGTTTTGTTGAGCCTCGAGACGATCCAGCGATCGTGAAGCGCGGTGCTCTGCTCGAGTATCCCCGGTTTAACTTCCGCCCCTTCTGAATTGAGTAAACAGAACCTCGCCGCGTTCCAGATCTTGTTGGCAAAGTTGCGATACGACTCAACTTGCTTCTCATTCCAACGGATGTCGGTGCTGCCGACCTGGGCAAGGGTGAGACGTGTTGCATCGACTCCGAACTTGTCAAAGACGTCGATCGGATCCACGCCGTTCATCTTCGTCTTCGACATGCGCTGGCCATGGGCGTCGAGGACTGTTCCGGTTATGAAAACGTCGTCGAACGGCCTTTCGCCGACAAACTTCAGCCCCATCATCACCATGCGCGACACCCAGAGGAAAATGATGTCACGCCCAGTTACCAGCACTGACGTTGGATAGAACGATTTCAGATCGTCAGTATCGGCAGGCCAACCGAGTGTCGAGAACGGCCACAACGCGGAGGAGAACCAGGTGTCGAGCACGTCCGGGTCCTGCGTCAGTTCGCTCGTACCGGCCTTCTCGCGCGCCTCTTCTTCCGATCGGGCCACGATGAGTTCACCATCAGGCGTGTACCAGGCGGGAATCTGGTGTCCCCACCAAAGTTGTCGCGAGATCGTCCAGTCGCGCAGGTTTTCGAGCCAGTCTGTATATACCTTCTTGTACGTCTCCGGCACGAAACGCGGTTTCTGGTCGCGCGCCATCAAGTCGAGCGCGAGATCGCGCAGCCCGTCCATCTTCATGAACCACTGCGTCGAGATCAGCGGCTCGATGACAGTCTTACAACGTTCGCACTTGGAGATCGAGAACTCGTAGTCGTCAACTTTTTCGAGTAGTCCGAGCGCTTCGAAATCAGTGACGACTTTCTCGCGCGCCTGGTAGCGATCTAGTCCTGCGAAGTCAGCGCCGGCATCAGCGGTCATCTTCGCGTACGAATCGATCACCACTACCTGAGGCAGGTCATGACGCACTCCCATCTCGTAGTCGTTTGGATCGTGAGCAGGCGTGATCTTTACCGCGCCGGTGCCAAATTCCGGATCGACGTATTCATCAGCAACGATCGGAATCTCGCGATTCGTGAGTGGCAGGAGAACGATCTGGCCCACCAGGTCGCGATAACGTTCATCTTTTGGATTTACGGCGACGGCAGTATCGCCGAGCATCGTTTCCGGTCGCGTAGTTGCGACAGTGACGCGCCGGTCGCTGTTTTTTATCGGATACTGAAGGTAATAGAGTTTTCCGGCTTGCGGCAGTTTTTCGACTTCGAGATCCGAGAGCACGGTCTGGTCCTGCGGGCACCAGTTAACAATACGGTTGCCGCGATAGATCATGCCCTCGTCGTACAGGCGCACGAACACTTCGCGCACGATGCGCGAAAGTTCCTCGTCCATCGTGAACTTCTCGCGCGACCAGTCAACCGAGTCGCCTACGCGACGCATCTGCACCGTGATCTGCCCGCCTGATTCGTGTTTCCACTGCCAAACGCGCTCGACAAACTTCTCACGCCCCAGATCGTGCCGCGACTTCCCTTCCTTCTTCAGCGCGCGCGAGACCATCAATTGCGTCGAGATACCGGCGTGGTCCATCCCCGGCAACCACAGAGCGCGATACCCGCGCATCCGCTTGTGCCGCGTCATCACATCCATCAGCGTGTGCTGGAGCGCATGGCCCATGTGCAACGAGCCGGTAACGTTTGGAGGTGGAATGACAATGCTGAATACCGGCGCCTTCGGATCTCTATTAATCTCCGGCGCAAAAAATCCATTCTTCTCCCACCGCTCGTAGTGGTTCTTCTCCGCCTCTTTGGGGTCGTATTGTTTGGGGATCTCCATGCCTAATCTGTGCTTTTCTCAGTTTGAAACGAAAAACCACAGTCTACGCCAGATACTGGAGAAAGTTCAAAACAGCCACAAAGATGCACAAAAGGCACAGAGAGCAATCGCTAACTCTGTGCCTTTTGTGCCTTTTTGTGGCTGTTCTTACTTCGCCTTCTCTTCCAACTGCTGCTTGATCAGCAGCTCAGCGAGATCGGGAACAACTTCCCATGCGATTTCGCGGACCACTTTGTCGGACATCATCTCGACAACGCGGCGGGCGATGGCGTCGATCATTTCGGGTGACAAGGAATCGGCGGTGACTGGAGCAGAGGTGGCGACTGCAGGCTCGGGTGTCGCTATCACCGGCTCCGGTTCGGGTTCGACTACGGCGACATCGTGTATCTCAGATGCATACGGAACTTCTTGCGTGTCTGCAAACGCAGAATGAATGTCAGGCTTGTAAGTCGATTCGTACGACGCAGTCGCGACTGCTTCCTTCACCTGTGGCTCGACAAACGTTCGCACCGGCGTCGCGGCGTAAGCAGGCTCGGCGACGTCGCTCGGTTCCTCATCGAGATCCAATACAAAGTCGTCATCCGGAGAGCTGGCCCGCACCGGCTCATACTCACCAAGGTCCAACAGCACGTCCGAATCGGTTGGAGAATCGTTTCGTGTTTCCGGTTTCATTGTCTCCTCACGTGGTAACGATTCCGTTGCGGCAACCGGCTGTTCCACCTCGTGTTCGTACTCTCTGAGCGCATTCTCGAGCGGCAAGGTATCCGCCGTCGTCACTTCCAGGTCATGAGTGTCCATCAGCTCTTCTTCTTCCGGCTCTTCAATCTTCGGAAGTTCGGCGGTTGGACTCTCTTTCTCAACCGGCGGCGGGCTTGTCACAAGGGCTCCCACCCGGTCGATCAGTCGTCGTATCGATGAAAATGGTTTGGTCAAGATGTCATCCGCGCCAACTCTGCGCGCCTCCGCTTCGTCGAACGGCTCAAACGAGCCTACGAGCAGCACTACGGGAATGTGTTTCAGCTTCTCGTTTGTTTTGACGTATTCACAGACCTCGTAACCGTTGGGAGAAGGCATGAAAACGTCTGCGAGGACTATGTCGGGTTCAACCTCCAGGAGCTGATCAATGGCCTCACGGCCACTGCCGACCGCCACGACTCGCACACCTTCGTCAGCGAACGTAAGGTCGATAACTTTCTGAATGGTGGCCGAATCGTCGGCAAGTAGGAGTTTGCGTCCAGCTAGCAAAGCTAATCCCTTTAGCTGA
>DATENQ010000521.1:0-5250 GCA_035275005.1 Pyrinomonadaceae bacterium
AGTCAGGAAGAGGGGCTTGCCCCCGCCCGTTGCTGGACGGTCTCAACTTGAACAGAGGGCGGCCCTGGAGTCGGTTTGTAAAGGGGTGGGAGTCGAGTCCAGGTATCGTCGGTGCCATAGTTCCAACATAAAAAGGGTCCACAGGGCCTTGGAGTGATCGCGGCGATTACGCTCATGTTCATCCAACAAAAGCTGAACATACGATGAGTTGAAATAACCTCGCTGGCGGGTTAACGGATCGTTCAATACGTCGCGGATGCGCCCGCGCAGCTCCTGATTGATCCACTTCGGAATCGGAATCCCAAACCCTTGCTTCGGCCGCGTCATGATCTCTTCCGGTATCAAATCCTTTACGGCTCGTTTCAGTATGTACTTGGTCTCGTCGCCCACAATCTTCAGCGCCGCCGGAATCCGAGTGACAAAATCAATGAGCTTCTGGTCCAACAGCGGAGCGCGCGTCTCCAACGACGCCGCCATGCTCATCCGATCAACCTTGGTCAGAATGTCTCCAGGCAAGTAAGTCTTACTGTCCGTGTAGAGCAGTAGATCGAGATCGTCACCCGTCTTCACGCGTCCCGGCCACTGCAAAAACTCATCAGCTACAGTCGGCGAGCCCGTCAAACTGTCCGTGAAATCCTGCGAATACAACAACCTCCTATTAATACTGGTAAACACTGAAACACTGTCGAGATAACGGTCCATCGGGTCGAGCGCGAGATTGTGCAAGAGGTTCCGGCCACGCGCGCCGTGCGGCAGTCGTGTGCTCAACGGAGCCATCACGTTCTGACGAAAGACCTTCGGCAATTGGCTAAACATTCGTCGATTGCGTTCGACAAGATAACGTTCATAACCGCCGAATAATTCATCTCCACCATCGCCCGAAAGCGCCACAGTCACGTGCTCCCGCGCCAGCTTTGAAACCATGTAAGTCGGTATCGCCGACGGATCGGCAAATGGCTCGTCAAAATGCCAAACGAGTTCATCGGCAACTTCACAAATCTCCGGCGTGACAAAAAACTCATGATGGTCCGTACCGTACTTTTGCGCCGTCAACCGGGCGTAGTGCAGTTCGTTGTAACTGTCCTCGCGAAAGCCGATGGAAAACGTCTTGACCGGCTGGCCCATCGACTTCGCCATCAACGCCACTACCGTGCTCGAATCGATTCCACCCGAAAGAAACGCTCCCAAAGGAACATCGGAAATCAGCCGCGCCTGCACCGCATCTTCCAGCAGATAGCGCAGCTCTTCGATATAAGACTCCTCACTGCGAGTAGCTTCGGGTTCAAAGTTGAAATCCCAATATTGTTGAGTTGTTATCCGGCCTTGTTTGTAAGTAAGCGTATGACCGGGCGGCAGCTTTTTGATATTGCGGAAGATACTCAGCGGGTCGGGAACATAACCGAGAATCAAATACGCATCGAGTGCTTCGAGATCGATCTCTCGCTCGACGTGAGGATGCTCGAGAATCGACTTCAATTCCGAACCGAAAACAAAAGTGCCCTGGGCTGTTTGCGTGTAATAGAGCGGTTTCTTGCCGGCTCGATCGCGCGCCAGAAACAATGCTTTTGCCTTGTCGTCCCAAATCGCAAAAGCAAACATGCCGCGCAAGTGCTTCACGCACGACTCGCCAAACTCTTCATAAGCATGAACGATCGCTTCAGTGTCGGAATGGGTTTTGAAGACGTGCCCGTGCGCTTCGAGCTCTTCCTTCAACTCGCGGAAGTTATACGTCTCGCCGTTGTAGACAATCGTAACCGAGCCATCTTCACCCGAGATCGGTTGATGACCACCCGCCAGATCGATGATGCTCAAGCGACGCATTCCGAGCGCCACTGGACCATCGACCATAAACCCCTGATCGTCAGGCCCGCGGTGAATTATCACCTCACACATGCGCGCAAGAATTGCACTGCGCTCGTCACCAGTGAAGTCACCTTGATCTATAAAGCCCGCGATACCACACATGCTCTTAAACCTGACTCGTGCTTGCCATCGTTGGTTGATTGATCAGTTTTCCCTGCTGTTTGGCCTGCTTTTCGGCCCGCTTTGTCGCCCTCGTAAACGGTGTTTCCCAGGAGACGTGCGCCAAACTCGGCGTCCTGACCAAAAACATACGGTGCAGACAAATAGCGTATCCCACCAAATAATAGATGTACCACTGGTAAGCCACCGCGCCGAAGAAACTACTCACCATGTAGCCGATGATTGCGCCCTGCAATCCAATCGACATGAAGAAAAACCACCGGCTCTCTTTGTCTTTACTTTCACTCGACGTCTTTTCTACCTGGCGCAGCCTCTTCAACGGATAGAGCAGGAACATCACGTAAATAACAAACGCGGGGATTCCGATCTCAGAAGCCACCTGCGTGTAGGCGTTGTGAGTTCCCAGCTCCTGAAACGATTTGTGATGAAAGTTGCCGATGCCGACGCCGGTTAGCGGATAACGCAACGCCACTACTATCGAACGCTTTAACACCTGCGTTCGTTGGCTGGATGAACCACTCAAATCTGAAGCAGAGTCGAAGATCGTGCCGAGGCGATCGCCGTAAGAGCCCGGAGCTAATCCTATGAACAGGATAAACGTCAATGCGAGGACTGCGATAGTCACCGGCTTGTTGCGTTTCCCGAACTTGTAGGCAAAGAGAAGCGTCACGCCTATCAGCCCCAGAAATCCGCCGCGCGAGAAAGTTACGACAGTAGCCGCCGCCATCAGACCAGCCGCGCCCCAGTAAATGATCTTGCGCAGCAGTCCTTTGGTGGCCAGACCGAGACACACCGCGAGGGGAACCATCGTGACCAGGTGCAGCGCCAGGTCGTTGGAGTTTTTAAACAAACCTCCGATGCTGCCGCCGATTCGCGCCAGGTCTGCTTTTCCGATTATGAAGACTCCGTTTCGATAATCAGATATCGCGTTGACACTCAAATAGATGCTCACCGCAATGGCAACGAGGATCAGCATCATCATGCGCGTCCTGGTGCGCACCACGTTTACCAGGACGATGAACATCAACAGAGCCTTGATGAGAATCTCGCTGAAATCGCCCCACGCCTCACCAGGATCGATCGCCAGTGGTATCGAAAGAAGCGCTAACAACCCAAGCAAGAGGACGAGTTTTACTTCTCTTAGCGGAGCGGTGATGTTTCCTTCGGCGATTATTTGGGAGATTAGATAGGCGATCAGGGTAAACAACCCGATATAAAACGCCATCTGCATCAGCGAGGAAAGCGCTGGTATGAGCTCGTACGGACGAAAGTAAAGGACTACCGTGAACAGAAAAAATCCGGCAAAGCTGATTGCGTGTCCGCGCTTGCCGAGCCGGAGATTCGCATGATTCGAGTCGACTGGTTTCGACGACTCGACGGCCGCGCCGTTATTGTCCGCGGCATTCGTCAGGCCTCTCGCGCGTCTCTTGAACGTATCCCAACCGCTCGAGTCGTCGTCCTCGTCGTTCTTGCGAGCGACCCTGCGGACACCCTCATAATCAAGTGCGTCAGGTTTATCCGACGAAGCGAAATGCAAAGAATAGTCTCCTACAAACCAGCCTAACTGACAGAGTATATAAAGCCACAAAAAAGCACAAAAGGCACTAACGATCCGATCAAAACTTTGTGCCTTTTGTGCTTCTTTGTGGCAAACCTGTTACCACTAATGCCAGTCCCCTACACAACTACCTCTTTCTCTTCCAGGTCAAACATCATCGCCTTGACGTGGTCTCTCAGGGCCAGCTCAAATTGCTTGGCCTCTTCGACCTCGGTGAAAGAGAGCGCCCGAAGCTCCTGCTCAATGCGCCTGCGGTAGTCAGACACCAATGAATCAGAAACGCCCAATACTGCCGCTACTTCCAGTTGCGTCGAGTGATCCGGACTCAAATAGCAGTACCAGAGAACACCGATAATCCGGTTGTACTGCTTCACTTTGCCTCGCACCGCCTCGTTCAGGCTGGCCATAAACTGTTCGACAAAGCCCGCGGCTTCTCTTTCAGACTCGCGACGGACCAGGCCTTCTTCAGGATTTTCGCGCTTGTCGACGGGCTCATAACTGTTGCTGTTCTCGTTGTCGCTGTCGTCGCCGTCCAAAGGCACAAGGTAGATGTCCATCACAGGCAGACGCGACATCACGAGGCTTCGCAACGTGCGCACGTCGACCGGCGAGTCGACCGCATCCAGAACGGACACGATCAGATCTTCAAGATCAGCGTTGCTGATGACAATCTGTGAATCCCCCGTGCAGCCAACCATCCGTGTATCTCTCTGCCGGACCGGGATTATTTGCACGCGCAGCTCGACGTCGTGAGAGCCGCGGCGCGACTTGTCGTTTTTCCACTCACTCAAACCATAAACACGATCCGCCAAACGCCGGTGCGGCTCGTCGTCGACCCCGCTCGTATCAAAACGCCGGAAATTCGGGCTCGATTGAATGAGGGTCGAAATGCGACGGGCCAGCCGGTAGCTTTCCGGATGGCGTTTGCGTAGCTCGGCGGTCAGTAAATTCGTCAGCTCGATCTGGCTGATTTCACACTCAATCTCGTAGTCAGTCATGGCCGTATCGAGGTAATGCTCGAAACGGTTCTTGCTCAGCAGTTGGACAAACAATTCCTGCGTCAGATCTGTGTAGGCCGCGCCGGCGCCTTCTTCGACTAGCAGTCCGGCGCTGCGCGAGGCGCGGACCAGTGGATGGTGCGAGACTATGCGGTGCAGGTCAGTCCAGAGACGGTTAACGTCTGAAGACCGTAGACTTTCGACCCACTTTGCAGTCTTTCCTTGCCGGTCGTTGCGGCGCTCTCGGGGCATGGGGCGTTTTTCGCCAGCTCCGAGGTCTGCTGCTTTTTTAGGATCTTCACTTATGGATTTCACAGGATTGTCCGTGTTGGTCCTACTCTTATGGGAGTTAGTCACTGAGATCGGTGGGTTTTGCCCTTGTTCTGCGTTGAATTGTCGTAATTCGTATAGCCGAAATTGGAGGGTGAGTCCTGGAGAATGCTGACAGGTAACCGGTTCTGGCTCCTGACTAACGGAAGGCATGGTAACAAGATATTAAAGAATGAGCAACATTTTTTTACATTTAATAGAACTAGCGAAATAGCTGAGAAAAAAGTGAGAAAAGGTTCTGGAATGTGGGTGGGATTGTGTGTTTTGTTACGTTGAACTCAGGAGACGGATGAAAACCTCAACGAGAACATTACCTTTCTTAAAAACAGCCGCTTGTCCTGCGTCAGCGACTCTGCTCTCGTTTTGCTCGGACAGGCTCTC
>DATENQ010000522.1:0-6398 GCA_035275005.1 Pyrinomonadaceae bacterium
AGTCGGCGCACTCCGAAGGCTGACAATGTTAGTTCCAGGAGCGACGAGCGACGGGTGTTGCAAAGCGTCACCGAAGTTGCCGCGTGACGAATAGTCCGCGAGCCTGCCTGCTGCATCGGTCGCGCCGACGCCGATCACCCAAGGCGCTATCGCATACGGGTTCATCGTTCCGTTTCCTGAACCGCTGTTACCGGCTGAGAATACGACGTTAACGCCAGCATCGGTCAGCATCCTGGTCGCCACGTTTACCGGATCGTTAAGATCGAAGACCGTGTTCGCCGAGAAGCTGCAGTTCACTACTCGCACGTTGTACTGAACTCTTTTCTCGAGCAGATAATCGAATCCCGAAAGCACGTACATCAGGTTTAGATCGCCGGCACTAAGTCCCAGAAGCCGCGCACCCGGAGCAACACCGGCGAATCGTCCCGACGAGCTCACTCCGCTTGCGGCGATCACGCCGCTTACGAAAGTTCCGTGGCCACTCACGAGATCCGTGTTCGGAAGATTCTCGAGCGGAGCCGGATATGTGAATGAGACGGGAAGGCTTTGCGTATCGGCTAATCGAACATTCTGAACTACTTTGCCTGCAAGATCGACGTGCTGGCTGTTGATGCCCGTGTCGAGGACCGCGACCGTCACATTGCGGCCGATTACGGGAATACCGCCATTCTCCTGACGAAGGTCGCCGTCTGGCGCAACACGCTGCACGCCGGTGGTGTTGAAATAAGGATCGGAGTTGAATGTCAGTGTCCGGTTACCGTAGAGCGAGCGGACTCTCGGCAACTGCGAAACCGCGAGGATCTGAGCTTTGGTTGCGGTGACGTAAACCATCGGCAGTATATGTAAACGCGTTCCGCCCATGATGCCGAGCTGCTGAAGCTGCGCGATGTCAGCGTCAGTCACCGAGGAGTGATAGACGATGACGGCGTTTATGTTGCTGTCGTCCGTCGCGTTATTAAGTGCAACCGCAAGCTCAGGATCCACACCCTGAAGTCCCGTATTGTTGTCGGCTCCGGTGAGTATGCCGTCGGCTCCGGTGAGCGTTATACCCTTGGCTCCGATGAGCTTAACGCCATCGGCTCCGGTAAGTGTTATGCCGTCAGCACCGGTGAGCGTTATGCCGGTTGGATTCGTGTGGTCGAAAATGACGCCCGTCGTTCCAATGCCTATGACTGAATCGGCGCCGGTCAGGGTGATCCCGTCAGCACCCGTGAGTGTTATGCCATCGGCTTTGATTAACGTGATTCCGTCCGCGCCAGTAAGTGTAATACCGTTTGGACCTACCCGCGCAGCGCCGTCGGCTCCGGTTAAAGTGATGCCGTCGGCTCCTGTGAGCGTGATGCCGTCAGCCCCGGTAAGAGTTATTCCGTTTGGCCGGCGAATGATGATTGAGTCAGCTGTGTACTGCTTGCCATCGGCGCCGGTTAACGTTATGCCGTCTGCTCCAGTAAGCGTGATGCCATCAGCTCCGGTAAGAGTAATGCCGTCGGCTCCGGTCAATGTAATTCCGTTTGGTCCCGTATATGTCGCGCCATTGGGACCCGTTGAAGTGATGCCGTCCGCTCCCGTCAGCGTGATACCGTCGGCGCCGGTGAGTGTGATGCCGTTTGAACTGTAATTGAAGATCCCGTCGGCACCGGTGAGCGTAATGCCGTTCATCCCAACATACTGAATGCCATCCGCGCCGGTCAGGGTGATGCCGTTTGACTTAACGACAGAAAGGCCAGCCCACGCGGGGTTAGCCGTCAGCACCAATAGTAATAGGATTGCTAAGAACCTATTCATCTGATCCAGTCGTGGATCCGGGCGTCCGCGCGCAATTCAGACAAATAAGACGAAAACCCAGATTTTATTGGGGATTTGTATCGAATAGTTGCAGGCATCGGGGTCCACAAATAATATCGTCACCCTTGGAATCGAAGTCATACAATCTCATTGCATTTTGCGTCGCGCCGCGCAATCTTGAGTTCGTTGTTAACCGGGACTTCTTCAGAAATCATATATAGAGTCGGTTGAGAAAAACTTGAGAGCGGTTCAAGTTTTTCTCAAGGACGAGATTGTACGCTCGGATCGATGACGATGAGCTTCCTCCTTCAAGACCAATTTGATTCGACGGAAAGGTATTCGCCGGCCATCCGCATCACCGCCTCGACACCTTCGAAAGGCGAACGCGACGCAGTGCATATATTGAATGAGAAGCTTGAGATTCCTGACTATGCGGGGCTTATCGAACGGCCGAGGCTCATAAACAAACTTGAACGATCGCTTGGCCGCTTCGCCGCGACACTGGTGTCCGGTCGTGCGGGGACGGGTAAAACGTCGATCGCCGCGGCATATGCGCGAACACGAAAGAGCGCCGCGTGGTTTACGGTGGAATCGTCAGACATCGATTGGAATGTTTTCGCAAGTTACCTGGCAGCGAGCGTGCTTCGAGCGGTCGGAAGCAAGAAAGCTGTCGGTGACTGGCTGCCCGCCTTAACTAATTCTTCGCCCGCCTCGATGGCGATGTTTCTCCATAACATTGTTTCCGAGTTGGCACCGGCCGAAAAGGATCAGCGGCCGTTGCTTGTCCTTGACGGCATACATCATTTGTTCGACGCCGATTGGTTCGGTGAGTTCTTCAATATTCTGCAGCCGTCGCTTTCCGAAACTGCGGATCTGCTTCTTCTGTGCCGGAGTAAGCCGCCGAACCCGTTATGGCGTTTGCGTTCGAAACAGCAGCTGGACGTTATCGACGAGAAAACGCTTGCGTTTGACCGAGACGAAACGATATTGCTCCTCAAGCAGGTCGGGCGTTCGCAAGCCGAAGCCGCGCGCATTCACGCGGAAACGTTCGGGCGAGTTTCGAAGCTCCTTCCGTTCATCAGTGACGGGAAACCGTCCAAGTCCCGGTTATAACCGCGCCCGGCTTTGCACAAATGTCATTTGTCGTTGCACACCGCGGCTTCGCCGCCTGATGTGAGGCGGGGCTTTGCCCGCCCGTTGATTCTAGCTATTCAATTGGGACGTTCCGCCAAAAGAACTTTTTGTGCAAAGCTACGTGGCATAATAGGGCCTTTCCGACAGGTCTCGTCGAAGCGATGCAGGACAGAAACTTTTTTCTCCGCACAAAACTGCTTCCCCCGCGCGCTGTTACCGAATTGCTGCAGCGCCCGCGGCTTACGAAAAAGCTGCAAGCCAACTTAGGCTCTCCCATAACAATGGTTGCGGCGGACGCCGGATGCGGCAAGACCACTCTCATCGCTGACTTCGTTCGTAGCCAGACACGACCCACGGTCTGGTACCAGCTCGACCATACCGACGCGGATCCGGTCGTCTTTCTCGGTTACATAGCGCACGGCATCAAGAGTCTCTATCCGGCATTCGGAGAAGCCATCTTTCCATACCTGAGCGAAGCTAACGAAGAGGTGCATCGCTTCCCTGAACGTTCAGCCGACCTGCTCATAAACGAGATACTTCAATCGGTCGAGCAGCCATTCATTCTGGTCCTGGATGACTATCACCATATCGGCCGCGATACTATCGTTCACAAGCTTGTCGATCGGCTCCTGCAATATTCGTCGGACCTTGTTCATCTGATCATAACGACCCGCGACCTTCCGCCGCTCGCGACCATGCGGCGGAAGACGCAGTCGGCTGCGTTGGTTATAACGCGCGACGATCTTCTTTTCACAGACGACGAAGTTAAAGAGCTGTTCAAACAAACGCTCAACGTCGAGCTGAAAGACGCAGAGATAGCCGAGTATCGCGGACGAACCCAGGGATGGATCACTGCGCTTCAGCTGGTACGTCAGGTTGCCGAGCAGGAGATGCATTCGGCAGACGGACCGGCGGCGTTGGACCTGCACGACATTCTGCAGCAATCGGAACGCGATATCTTCGATTATTTCGCCGAAGAGGTTTTTTCGCGTGAGCCGGCTGACACGCAGAGGCTGCTGATGGATCTTTCCCTGCTCGAATCACTGCAACTCGATCTCTGCAGCGCGCTGTTTCCGGATCTGCGCTGTTCGGCGGCACTCCCCGAGCTCGCACAGAAGAACGTGTTTCTTACCGTTGCCGGTGATCGTCACACCGGTGAGGAATATAGATTTCATCCTCTCTTCCGCGAGTTCCTGGTGCGCCGGCTTCGATCCGATGCCGGCCAGGCACGCGTCGCGGAAGAGCGAAACCGGATCGCCGATCATTTTCTCAAAAGCAAAAAGTGGGAGGTCGCCCTGTCCTACCTGCTTGCCGCGCGAAACTTCGATCGCGCAGCCTCCGTGATCGCAGAAACCGGAAACGAGTGGATCGCTGCCGGTGCGTTCACTTCACTCGGGCTGTTTGCGGAACAGATACCCGACCAATCGCTGGAGGAACATCCTCGCTCGCTGTTGCACAAGGCTGAGGTCGCGCGGCTTCACGGCGAGATTGAAAAGTCGTCGAAAATTCTGAACCGCGCCGTCGAGCTTCTAAACAAGTCCGGCGATTCGACCGGAGAAGGCGAAGCTCTCCACTCTCTTGCCAGTCTGGCACGTCGCCGCGGTCGATACGTCGAGGCGTTCTCACTCATCGAGCGTGCCGAAACTCTCGTGTCACACACTTCGGAAACGTTCATGAAGTGCGCGAACACGCGCGGCTTGTGCCTGATCGTGCAGGGGAAATGGACCGAGGCGGAACAGCAGTTCCGGATCGCTCTCGAACTCGCTGAAAAACTCGGGAACGATCAATACGTTCGCCTTGTGACACATAACCTTGCGCTTGCGCCGGGCTTTCGCGGAGATTTTGGCGAGGCGTTACGCTGGTTCAGACGTATTTTTCGCGAGGGCCATCCCGATAAGCAACTCCCGCAGGAAGCGATCGGTCACCTGAACGTGGCACGTCTGCATCTTTACCGCGGCGAATTCGAGGACACTGAAAAACACCTTAGCCGCTCGCTCGAGTTGTGCCAGCTCTATAATCTTCGGTTTTTGCGCGGAGAAATATTCGAAGCCTACGCGAATTTCTATCGCGAGAAAGGCGACTTCCCTCACGCTGAGGAATTCTATGAACGGGCCGCGAATGCATATGACGAGGCCGAGATCGACATCACCTCCAAGGAGTTGAACGAAGAACGCGCGGCTTTCTTCCGCATGCGTGGTGAACTCCCGAAGGCGCGCGCGTTGCTGGAGGCTTTGATCGCGGGGCGTGAGCGGCAGGCAAACGAACATGGGGTCCGCACCGCGCGTCTGCGTTGCTACCAACTCGATCTTGCGGAAGGCACGTCAGAGGGCCTCGACGTGCACCTCCGTGAACTGCTCGATTATTTCAACCGCCACAATCACTACTACGACGAAGCGTTAACAGCGATGCTCCTGGCCGAAACTTACTTCGTTCAGGGAAACACGAAAGCGATGCTCGAGTCCGTACGGCGTGCCCTGGATCTTTCGAATCGTTTTGATTACGAGTACTGGCTGCGGGGGGAGATCCGGCGGAATCCGGCGATATTCGGACATGAAGACATCGCAGACCGCCTACCCGTAGATCTTCGCGAGGAACTGAGTGCGGAACGCTCGCCGGCGCGCGTCCAGTCTCAGTTTGAACCGCCTGCTCCTATCACGGATCTGACGATACGCGTGCTCGGCCCAGTGGAGATCTTCCGCGATCCTTCCGTTCAGTTTGCCGCCGACGCCTGGACGACGCGGCGGGCACGAGACATTTTCTGCTATATCGCAACCAGCAAAAATCGACGCGTTCTGAAGGAGGTGCTGATCGAGGCATTCTGGCCCGATGAGGACCTTGAAACCGTCGAAAAGAATTTTCACCCGACGATCTCGCATATCCGAAAAGCGCTCAACAGTCGTCAGCCTTTCAAGCAAAACTTTCTTATCTTTCGCGATGGCGCGTATCAGCTCAACCCCGACGTTTCATATTCGATCGACGCAGAAGAATTCGAGCAGTGGATCGTCGAAGCGGACAAAGCAAAACGCGAGAAAGACGCGGCGCAGCAACGGGCGAGTCTCGAATCCGCTCACAAGATCTATCGAGGTGAATTCATGTTGGGGGTGTATGAGGATTGGGCCGATGAACGACGCCAGTTCTACTCAGAGCAGTCCGCACGCGTTATTGCCGCTCTCGCAAAACTCTCGCTTTCCGAAAAACACTGGGCAGATGCTTTGACGTACGCGGGCGAAGCCCTGGCAGGCGATCCGTTTCGCGAGGACATGCACCGGCTGATGATGAAAGCGTTCGCCGCCCAGGGCAAACCGGCGTCCGTTAAGCAGCATTTCGAAAAAATGAAAAAAGCCCTGCGAACCGAACTCGGCATCGAGCCCGCCGAAGAAACAAAGCGTTTGTTCATAGAACTCATAAAATAGCGAGCGGGCGGCCACGGAGTGCCGCCCCTACAGTATTGCGGATCACGTCCAACCAACTGTAGGGGC
>DATENQ010000523.1:0-2834 GCA_035275005.1 Pyrinomonadaceae bacterium
GCGCGCAGTGGCAAAGAGCGTTTGCGAGAAAAGTATCGCGTCAACGAAGACGGGCTCGCACTCACCGAAGCGGAACCGATCTTCACGGAAGGGTTTATCTACGTGTCCGGTCACGGTCGCGTACGTGCTATCTCGCGCCAGACCGGCGACACCGAGTGGGAAGCAAAAGATCTCGGGCTCACGCCGGAGATGATCCTCGCCGGCGATGTTCTTTACGTGCGCACGGGCGGACAGTTCACGCGAATCAAAGATGGCGAGACGATCGAGCGCGGCTCGTATGGCGTGAGTGCAATCGACACAAACTCCGGGAAGGTTCTGTGGCGTTACAAAGGCGCTGACAAGGGCATCACCAATCTTCTAGTTCCCGATCGGAAAGTCATTGCGATCGCCGATCGCGACGATCTGATTTTCATCGATGCAGGCAACGGCAAGCGAACCACTCGTGTGTCGCACAAGATCGAGCGCCCATCGTTTGGATTGTTGAATGAGCGTGGAGACATCGTGATTGGCGGTCAATCGGAAATCGCGGCGTTCGATGCGTCAAGCGGCCGTCAACTCTGGCGCGCGCGTCACACACCTCCGGGGCGCGGCATCCTCCGCACAATAGGCGCCATCGCCGCTCGCGCCGCTTCGCTCTACTTTCGCTATGGCGGCACTGCGATGACGGCCTTTCGAGGAGCGCAGATCGCACAGACAATCTCCGGATTGAGTTGGTCGCGCTCTTCCTTCTCGAATTTGCAAGCGCTCGCAACGTCTTCAAATCGACGTAGCAGATCGCCTCAGTTCAAACGGTTTGGGATCGATCCCTCAGAACATCTCGATCGACTGTCGCGTTTTTTCTGGCATCGTGAGCGGCTCGCGACGCAGCGTGGACAGTGGATGTATTTCTATACGAGCCTCGAGAGTGGTGGGAGTGGATTGGCAGGAGTAAATATCAACAACGGTAGAACAGAACGAGAAATAAGACTCTCAGATCTCGACGACCGCTTCCTAACAGACGAGGTGCTCGGAGTAATGTTCACCGCCTCTGGCGAACGATTAATTAGCCACGGATTACACAGATAAAATCCGGATTTTTATCTGCGTTATCCGCGGCGTAGTCGTAATGCGTTTGCGACTACGGAGACTGAGCTGAAGCTCATCGCCGCCGCTGCGATCATCGGGCTCAGCAGAATTCCGAAGAACGGATACAAAACGCCGGCCGCGATCGGTACGCCGAGCGTGTTGTAGATAAACGCGAAGAACAGATTCTGTTTGATGTTCCGCATTGTTGCGCGGCTGAGGGAACGCGCGCGAACGATGCCGCGCAGGTCGCCTTTAACCAGTGTCACGTCAGCGCTCTGCATTGCCACGTCAGTTCCTGTGCCCATCGCAATGCCCACGTGCGCGAGGGCCAGTGCCGGAGCGTCGTTGATGCCGTCACCAGCCATCGCGATAACGCGACCCGCGCTCTGGAATTTCTTCACAGCGTCGACCTTCTGATCCGGCAATACTTCAGCGATGACTTCATCAATTCCCAACTTGCGTGCTACCGCTTCGGCAGTCGTACGACTGTCGCCGGTGAGCATCACGATGCGAATACCTTCAGCGTGCAGTTGTTTGACGGCGTCGGGTGTCGTCGGCTTTATCGGATCCGCGACACCAAGCAGGCCGGCGGGTTTCCCGTCAACCAGCACAAACATGATCGTCTGTCCATTAGCTCTCAAACTCTCAGCCTGTACGGTCAGATCGTTAGCTGCGACTTTGAACTCATCCAACAATGAGCGGTTCCCAACAGCGACTGTATGTCCATCAACTTCGCCAGCGACTCCCTTCCCTGTTACTGACTTGAAGTTGACCGCATCGACGAGTTTGACGCCACGATCGCGCGCGCCCGAAACGATCGCCGACGCCAACGGATGTTCACTACTTCGCTCTAAGCTTGCCGCAAGGCGCAGAAACTCCTGTTCGTCAAAGCCATTCGTATTCACCGTCACAAGCCGCGGCTTCCCTTCGGTCAACGTTCCCGTCTTATCGATCACAAGCGTATCGACCTTGCGCATGACCTCGATCGCTTCGGCGTTTCGAAACAAAATCCCGTAATGCGCTGCCTTGCCTGTCGCCACCATGATCGACATCGGTGTGGCAAGCCCGAGCGCGCACGGGCAGGCGATGATCAGCACCGCAACCGCGTTCACGAGGCCGTAGACCATGGGCGGCTCCGGTCCCCAAATGCTCCACACGATGAAAGTAACCACGGCGATAATGACGACTGCCGGCACGAAATAGCTCGAGACAACGTCAGCAAGCCTTTGAATCGGCGCACGGCTTCGTTGCGCTTCCGCGACCATCTGGACGATCTGCGACAGCAGTGTTTCGGAACCTACACGCTCCGCGCGCATAACAAACGAGCCCGTGCCGTTGACAGTCCCGCCCACCACGCGATCGTTCGCTTGTTTCTCAACCGGAATCGGCTCGCCGGTGATCATCGACTCGTCAATCGCACTCGTGCCCTCGAGCACCACGCCATCGACAGGTATCTTCTCGCCGGGTCGCACGCGCAGCCGATCGCCAACGTGCACATGCTCCAGTGGAGTTTCTTCGTCTTGTCCATCTTCACGAACGCGACGCGCAGTTTTTGGAGCAAGACCGAGCAGTGCTTTGATCGCCGTACCGGTTTGACTGCGCGCGCGCAGCTCGAGCACCTGGCCCAACAACACGAGCGTTGTAATCACGGCCGCGGCTTCAAAGTAGACCGGCACGTGACCTCCGGACTCATGAAACGACGCTGGAAAAATTCCCGGCGCCAACACCGCGATCACACTGAACACGTAACCAACAGCAACGCCAAGCGC
>DATENQ010000524.1:0-3908 GCA_035275005.1 Pyrinomonadaceae bacterium
ACTGTTATCGAACCTCCTGTCACTCAGGCTGAGAAAAATCTGGAAGAAGTTGAGACTGTGACAATTCGCTTCGCCGGCGACTCGGGCGACGGCATGCAGTTGACGGGCACGCAGTTTACGAACACATCCGCGGTGGTCGGGAACGACATCTCGACCCTGCCTGACTTTCCCGCGGAAATTCGCGCTCCAGCCGGGAGCTTGCCGGGCGTCAGCGGATTCCAGTTGAACTTTTCCAGCCAGGATATTAAGACCCCGGGCGATCAGCCGAACGTGCTGGTGGCCATGAACCCCGCGGCGCTGAAAGTAAATCTGGCTGACCTGGAAGAAGGCGGCACGCTTATCGTTAATACCGATAGCTTTACGCCTGAGAACCTAAAGTACGCCAATTACGCGGCGAACCCGTTGGAAGACAACTCGCTCGCCGGTTATCGCGTACACAAACTGCCGATCACGACGCTTAACATGAATGCCCTCAAGGGCAACGTGGAGCTCTCGCGTAAAGAGATCGATCGCTCGAAGAACTTCTTTGCTCTCGGCGTGCTTTACTGGCTCTACGACCGCCCGATGGAAAACACGCTAACGTGGATTCAAGCAAAGTTTGCGAAGAGTCCGGAGCTGGCGAAGGCAAACGAGATCGCGCTGAAGACTGGCTACAACTTCGCTGATACGACCGAAGTTTTCACCACTCACTACACAGTCAAGAAAGCGCAGATCGCTCCCGGCAAGTATCGAAAGATCACCGGCAACGAAGCGACTGCGATCGGGTTTATTGCTGCGTCACAGATCTCGGGTCGTCCGTTGTTTTATGGTTCGTATCCGATCACGCCTGCGTCTGACATTCTGCACGAGTTGTCTCGTCACAAGGCTTTTGGCGTGAAGACGTTTCAAGCGGAAGACGAGATTGCGGCGGTTTGTGCTGCGATCGGCGCCAGTTTTGCCGGTCAGATCGGATTGACCGGAACGTCCGGACCGGGTGTCGCGCTCAAACAGGAGGCGATTGGTTTGGCGGTGATGACTGAGTTGCCGCTCGTGATCGTAAACGTTCAGCGTGGTGGACCATCAACCGGATTGCCAACCAAAACCGAACAGGCGGATCTGTTCCAGGCTGTTTGGGGGCGAAACGGCGAGTGTCCTGCGATCGTTGTCGCTCCGGCCACGCCCGCCGACTGTTTCCACATGGCGATCGAAGCAGTAAGGCTTGCGTTCAAATACATGTCGCCGGTGTTTTATCTATCTGACGGCTACCTGGCGAACGGCGCCGAACCCTGGGCCATCCCTGAGTTGGACCAGTTACCGAAGATCGAAGTTAAGTTTGCCAACGATCCGGCGACGTTCATGCCGTACGCACGTGACCCGGAAAGCCTGGCGCGTCCGTATGCGCTGCCGGGCACGCCTGGCCTCGAACATCGCGTTGGCGGTATCGAGAAACAACACATCACTGGAAACGTCAATTACGATCCTGAGAACCACCATTTCATGGTCAAACTGCGGCAGGAGAAAGTCGATCGCGCAGCGGCGGACGTTCCACCGGTTGAAGTCATGGGCGAACCGACTGGGAAAGTTCTCGTGCTTGGCTGGGGGTCGACGTACGGCTCGATCAGTTCGGCTGTTGAGAAGATGCAGAACGAAGGCAAGAGTGTTTCAGCGGCGCACCTCCGTCACCTGAATCCGTTCCCGCGAAACCTCGGCGAAGTGTTGTCGGCTTTTGAAACCGTGATCATCCCCGAGATGAACCTGGGCCAGCTCTGCACGATGATTAGGGCTAAGTATCTGGTCGACGCGGTGCCGTTCTCGAAAGTGAAGGGCCGCCCATTCCAGATCCGCGAGATTATTAGAAAGGTTGAAGAGTATTTGTAATGTTGGAGCGTTCCTCACACCGCACACACGTTGGTAGGAGTAAGAAGATGAGTGCAACCTCAACAGCGTTAATGACCGCCGAGGAGCTCATGGAGCTTCCTCGCGACGGTTTTCGCTATGAACTCATAAATGGAGAACTTGAAAAGATGCCATCACCCGGACCTCCTCACGGCCGGATCGCTTTCCGACTGTCTGTATTTCTTGGTCAATTTTTTATGGACCGCGGATTGGGCGAGGGATTTGCTAATGACACGGGATTTAAGTTGACGTCGAATCCTGACACTGTTTTGGCCCCGGACTTTGCGTTCGTTACAAGCGATCATTACGCTGAAAAAAGCGAAACAGTAGGTTACTGGCCGGGTCCTCCTGATCTCGCTGTCGAAGTGTTGAGTCCAAGCGACCGTCCCGGCAAAGTAAAGCAAAAGATCTCGCGGTGGTTTAGTTTTGGTACAAAGCAAGTTTGGATCGTAGATCCAAAGCACAGCACGGTAACTGTCTATCGATCGCCTTCAGATAGCACTACGTTTTCAGGTTCTGACGACCTGGAGGCGCAAGAACTCTTCCCGGGATTCCGGCTTTCGCTGGATAAGCTTTTCGGAACGTAATTCAGGAGAAATAATGAGTACACAGAGTAACGGACACAGTGGGAATGGAAATGGAAATAAACCGCCGGCGCCGGTGGTTTCAGCGGAGAGCGAGGCTGGGTCCTCGGTATCCGGACGCATTGCGCCGCCGCCGGGACAACTGAAGAAGGCTGACTTTGTTTCCGATCAGGAAGTGCGTTGGTGCCCCGGCTGTGGCGATTACGCCATTCTCAACAACGTCCAGAAAGTGATGCCGGAGCTCGGCATACCGCGCGAGAAGATCGTGTTTGTGTCAGGTATCGGCTGCTCTTCGCGCTTTCCGTATTACATGAACACTTACGGTTTTCATGGCATTCACGGACGCGCGCCCGCAATCGCGACCGGCATCAAGTGCGCGAATCCGGAGCTGAGCGTTTGGGTGATCACCGGCGACGGCGACGCATTGTCGATCGGCGGCAACCACTTCATTCACGCCATCCGCCGCAATCTCGACATCAAGTACATTCTCTTCAACAACCGCATCTACGGCTTGACGAAGGGCCAGTACAGCCCGACTTCGGAATTCGGTAAGAGAACGAAGTCGACGCCGTCCGGAACAATCGATTATCCGATCAATCCGCTGTCGCTGGCGATCGCAAGCGAGTCGACATTCGTTGCACGTTCGATCGATATCGACGTCAAACACCTCGGCGCGGTGGTCGAAGCAGCCGCGAAGCACAAAGGCATCTCGTTTATCGAGGTCTATCAGAACTGCAACATCTTCAACGATCATGCCTTCGATTATTTCGCTGAGCGCACTGTGCGTTCCGATCGCGTGCTCTATCTCGAGCACGGCAAACCGATGGTCTTCGGCAAGAACCGCGAGAAGGGAATTCGCATGAAAGGCGCTCTGCCGGAAGTCGTCACCATCGGTGAAAACGGAATCACTGAAAACGATCTGCTGGTCCACGACATTCATCAGAAGGATTCTTCGGTGGCATTCATGCTGGCGCGCATGGAACAGCCGGAGTTTCCGCAGCCGGTGGGCATCTTCAGAGCCATCGAGCGCCCGACGTACGAAGACATGATGGACGACCAGATCAACGCCGCGATTACAAAGTCCGGCCCTGGAAGTCTGGACAAACTGATTAATAGCGGCGACACCTGGATCGTTGAGTAATTGTTTTTAGCCGCAGATGAACGCGGACAAACGCAGATCAGAAAGCAGAAAAGATTTTTCTGATCCGCGTCTGCCCGCGTTCATCTGCGGCTAAAACATTAGAACCGAAATCCGACACTCGTTATGAACTGAAAGTGGTGCGTAGTTCTGGCGGGTATCGTGGTCGGCACAAGGCTGATCTGCTGCGTTATCGGATTGAAGATTACCGTGTCCGTGGTGCGCTTTCTGAAGTGCATGATTGTGTCGCCCGCATCAAACCTCGTCACGATGCGCTTTGACGGATAAAACTCGATCACGCCACCAACATC
>DATENQ010000525.1:0-3022 GCA_035275005.1 Pyrinomonadaceae bacterium
CTGACTTATTCCAGTTTTTGTGTCTTTGTGTCCTGGTGGTTAAGCCTTATCATGAGCGCAATGTCGACCACTTCCCTGCAACCAACAACACAAGTTTCAGCAGTTACCGAAATCAGAAAACATTTTCCTGCTCTCGAGCGCGTCCATAACGGCTACGCGGTCGCGTATTTCGACGGACCAGGCGGTACACAGGTGCCGCGTCACGTCGTCGAGCAGATGAGCGATTACCTGTATCACCATAACGCAAATACACACTGGGCCTATCCGACGAGTGCTGAGACAGACGCCGCTCTCGATTATGCTCGCGAGACTTGCGCGGAGTTCCTGCATGCGTCGCCAACCGAGATTGTGTTTGGCGCAAACATGACGACGCTCACGCTGCATCTCTCGCGTGCGCTCAGTCTGGATTACAAAACCGGCGACGAGATCGTGGTCACGGAGTTGGAACATCATGCGAACCTCGATCCGTGGCGTCGACTAGCACTCGAACGAGGCGTAACGATTCGCACAATGCGAATGGACACCGCGACCGGTCAGCTCAACCGGGACGATCTCGAACGTTTTGTCGGTCCAAAAACAAGACTGGTGGCGATCGGCGCGGCCTCAAACGCACTCGGAACCATCAACGATTTCAAGACTGCGATCGACATGGCGCATAACGTTGGCGCGCTGGCGTTTGTTGATGCCGTGCACTATGCGCCGCACGCTCTGATCGACGTTGCCGAACTCGATTGCGACTTCCTGGGCATGTCAGCATACAAGTTTTACGGACCACACGTGGGAGTGCTCTTTGCGAAACGCTCGTTGCTGGAGCAGATCAATTTTCCAAAGCTTGTGCCCGCGGCGGACTACGCGCCCGAAAACGCTGAGTCAGGCACGTTGAATCATGAAGGGATGGTGGGCACTGCGGCAGCCGTCGATTTTCTGGCTTCACTTGGAGGTCAGTCGAACCGGCGTGAGAATCTGCGTAACTTTTTCCAGGAGATGCACGCGCGCAACTCGCGGTTGTTCACGCGCCTCTGGGAAGCGTTGAGTGCGATGCCGCGAGTCACACTCTATGGTCCACCACCAGACGCGCGTCGCACGCCGACTCTCTCGTTTACGATCGAAGGTTGCACCTCAACCGATGCTGCTCGGCAGCTGTCCGAAAAAGGACTTTTCCTGTCACACGGAGATTTCTACGCCTACACGGTCGTTCAGCGTTTCGGCCTGGCGCCCGAAGGATTTATTCGCGCCGGCTGCACCTGCTACACGAACGAAGAAGAGATCGATCGATTAATTGACGGCGTTGATGAAATCAGCAAGCAGTCCGTAAGCAGTGCTTTGTAGGTTGGGACGGTGCGAGACGATCGTCAGTCCGGGAATCGTATCTAACTCAAAGTGAATCGCGAGTGACGTACCACGCACACCCGAGAGCGGATCGGTGGCACTGATCTGTTCCGGTTTGACATACGCCGTAACCGACCCGTCAGCATTTACGGTGGCGCGTGAAAATAGCTTGAAGGGTTTGCCTTCGGCACGCGCGGCCTGCAGGGTTGCAGTATCGAGTCGTCGTATTCCTTCGCGTCTCACGTCTGTTGGCAGCAGCGGTGCTCTCAGGATAACGCGAGCTATAGCACAGACTTTCATGATCGAGTCCCAACCCTCGACGTCGTTGCTCGGATCAGTTTCAGCGACACCTAACTCCTGCGCCGTCTTTACACCTTCAGCAAAACTCCTGCCCTCTTCCATCGTTTCGAGAATGATGTTCGTAGTTGAATTGAAAACAGCGCTGAAACCCCGCACCCGGGCGGCGGGCAGGGTTTCGCGGAAGAGTGAGAAGACGGGCGCGCTATCCATCACCGTCGCCTCAAACATAAATCGCTTGCCTTGTGCACGCGCGAACTGGCTAAGTTCGTCGTACGCGTAGACTATTGGCGGCTTGTTTGCGGTGATCGTGTGTGCGCCGGCTAATAGCGATTTTTTCAGATACTCGATTGCCGGCTGCCCTGTTTCCGGATTTGCAGAAGTCGTTTCAAAGACCACGTCAGGCCTGGCTCGCTCCAACCATTCATCGATGTCCGCTTCGGCGTTCGTCTGGTCGTTGCCCGCTATCAACTGCGCGACATCAATCGTCTCATCATTCGCTCGCCATCCCATGCGACGCGTGGCAACCCCAGTGATCTCCCATTCGATCCCATAGTTATCGCGCAACTCCGCCGACTTCGAAACAAACAACCGCACCAGCGCCCGCCCAACGTTCCCAAATCCAAGAAAGCAAAGTCTGTAGTGTTTCATGTATGATGTAATCCTTGTCATGAAACAATATCACGATCTCTTGAGATCGATCTTGAAGAATGGCACCGAGCACCGCGATCGAACCGGTGTTGGGACCATTTCTCATTTCGGGTTTCAGACGAGGTTCGATTTGCGACAGGGGTTTCCGATCGTTACTACGAAGCGTGTTCCGTTTCGTTGGGTGGCAGAGGAGTTGTTCTGGTTCTTGTCAGGCGATACGAGCGAAACAAATCTGCGCGCGCGCGGGGTTGATATCTGGGCGGAGTGGGCCGATGAAGCACACACTGAAAAGTTTGGACGACCGGCCGGCGATTTGGGACCAGTGTATGGGTATCTCTGGCGATCGTTTGGGGGAGATTACCCTGAGAAGAACGGCGTCGATCAGATCGCGAAGTTGGTCGAGCAGATTCGCACAAATCCGGATTCACGAAGGTTGATCGTGACGGGATGGGATCCGCGGCAGGCTGATAACGTTGATCTGCCGCCTTGTCATACGTTGTTTCAATTTAAAGTCGAGAATGGCCGCATTCTTCATTGTCAACTTTACCAGCGCTCGGCCGACGCGTTTCTTTTTAGGAATAGAAACTGAGGTGGGTAATTCAAGCGATTTGCTAGATCTGATGAAAGGCAGTGAAGGTTTTTCAGGAGAGAATAACTTTTGGGTAGTTCGTTTTGACAGCACAGCTTATCTTTCCAAGCTGTGTAATACGCTCTCAGGAAGTTAGAATCGACTCTATCCTCTCTC
>DATENQ010000526.1:0-7983 GCA_035275005.1 Pyrinomonadaceae bacterium
AGGGCAGATTTGGAACATACGGAACAACTGTAGGGGCGGCACTCCGTAGCCGCCCGTCTTCCGAATGATGACTGTTGCAAATAACGGGCAGCCACGGAGTGCCGCCCCTACAGTTGTTCCGTATGTTCCAAATCTGCCCTGTATAGCAGAATCCTGCCGATCAAAAAGGCAGGGGTCTCCGTTGTTTGGCCCCGCCGACTTCATTATTCTGCGCGGCGAGGTCGGTTTCTACTCATCCCCGGAGAAAATCGAATGACAATCGCGTTCAGGCTCTTTGGATACTCTGTGTGCTTTAGTATCGCGAAGGTTATAAGAATCCCCTCCCACAGGTTCTGAAGACTCAACGTCACTATCACAGGCGAGCGCCCTCATTGAGGGGGCCCAATCCACCTGTTGCGCTCGGCGAATTTCACGTATGATGCGTGCACCTTTCAACCACCGGGAGCAATAACATGAGTGACCGCAAGTATCGTCACCGCGGCTACATGGATAGCGATCGCGAACCGCAGCGATCGAGGACGCCGGAGTCAAAGCCGCCTCAGTCAAAACCTGTCGATCGTGAAGGCCCACGCTCACCAAAAATGATGGCGTTTGGCGAAACGGTCAAATGCGCTAACTGCGGAGCGAAGACGCCGACAAACATCCTCCTCGAAAGTTCCTGCCTCAACTGCAAAGCCGACCTGCACAGCTGTCGTCAATGCACGTATTTCGATCCGGGCGCGCACTTCCAGTGCAGCAAACCAATCACCGTGCGCATAGTAAACAAACAAGCGCGCAACACTTGCGAGTTGTTCGTCCCACGAACTGTCGTCGAGCGCCAAACCTCCTCAGGCGCGCCGAGCGACGCCCGCGCGGCGTTCGATAAGCTGTTCAAGAAATAAATCTGCCTGAAACCTCATAGACTACAGGGGATAGTGACAAACTGTCCGCATAAGGAGAATCCTCATGATGCATCTGACTGTCGCCTACCAGGAGCCAACCGGCTACAAATACGTCGAAACGTCAGACGATTTGAAGGAAGCCGCCGCCGCGTTGCCATGCTTTAAAGCCCTGCACTGGCCGGACTATGCCACCGAGATCGTGGAAGACACAATCAACGGCAAGCCCGTAGTAATACAACTGTGGAAAGGTTGGTGTCAGCAGTTTCTGAGCTCACCAAACTTTCCCGGCGGCGTCGGCGCGGAAGTCGGCATCTATGAAAGAGTGACCGGCAAGGGTTTTCCGGCCGAAAGACCTGACTGGTGCCCGCAAGGGTTGTGGGTGTTCCTGCAGCAGAAAAGCAAACTTGCCAATGGCGACTTCTGGTGGCCGGTAGCTGAGCAGAACGAAGTGGAATGGGAGTTACTGAATCCGGTTAACGACACGGTAGCATTTCGCGCCGCCCCGCAGAAAACTTACTGGCGAAACAAGTGGATGGATAACGAGAGCTACGCGCAGTTTGAAAAGGCCCAGGGGAAGAAGTGGAAGTGGCTTCCGTCGTGGTTTCCATGGAACACTCAGACGCCGAAGCTCGCGGTCAACTACGTGCTTTCGTACAAGATCAACGGTAAGAGCTACCCGCGCTGGTGACTCTCCCACAAAAGTCTTTAGCCACGGATTACACGGATTTACACTGATAAAATAATCCGTGTTTATCCGTGTAATCCGTGGCTTAATAAAAGATGTCATATCTCCTAATCCCCAACGAGGTTTTCGCGAATGACGCGACGATCTGGGTCGCGGCCATTAACGAGAACCTGAATCCGGCCGCGACTGTGCTGGAGTATGGATCAAACCAGGTGGCTTTAAATTCCGGTTGGTCCACCTTCAGTATTGCTGATGGAAACTTCACCATCAACTACCAGCGAGTCGCACTGCACAACCTGACACAGCAAACACGTTACTCCCTCACGTTGCGCGCCGGCGGCGAGTGGAAAGCCGACGCCAGCATCGACACAATCCCCTGGCGATTGCCTGGTCCAGCCGATCCGCCTTTCATCGTTATGCTCGGCTCTTGTTTCTTTGCGCGCGAAGATCCGAATGGCAACGTCGGTCGAACGTACATGAGCCTGCCTGCCGCCGCGCGGCCGCATATCAAGCTGCTCTGCGGCGACCAGGTCTACCTGGATAACCCTCCACAGGATTTTCTCAATCCTTTTCGGAGTCGAAACTGGCTCGAGCATCGCTCTTTCAAAACTTACTTCGATGCCTGGAGCCAACAGACTGCCGAAGGCGGCGGCTTCGGACAACTGCTAAAAAACGGCGGCAACTTCTTTAGTTCAGACGATCACGAGTTCTGGAACAACGCACCCGACGTCGGCTTGAACGTGCCGTTCTATACGTTAAGACAAAAGGGGCGCGACGAGTGGTGGGCAATCGCGTCTACGCTCTACAAGATCTTCCAAACCGTTCCCGGCCCTCCGGTCCGGTTCAACGTCGATCCACTCTCATTCTGCATCTGCGAGACGCGCTTCAACCGCGGCTCAGGCGGCGGTGATTTCATGTCGGAGGTCAACCTTCGGGAGATCGGCAAATGGACTCGCAGCCTGAATGGACCAGGAATCCTCGTGTTGGGCCAACCGCTCTTCGCCGAGACTGGCGATATCAAAGACTACGGGCTGCCCGATTTCACAAGACAGTACGAAGAGTTGAAAGGATACCTGCGTGAGTCGCAACACTCGATCGTGATTCTCACGGGCGATGTCCACTTTGGACGCATCGCCGTAACCGGTTTGCGTCCCGAGCTCGGAACAAAACTCTACGAAGTGATCTCGTCGCCGATGCAACTGGTGCCGGGCGCGAAAGCAAAGTATGCTCCGGCGCCGAACGTGTTTGGCCAGGTTTCATCCGAGTTTGATTTCTCTCAGAGCCGCGATCATTTTCTGACGCTCGAGTTCAGGGCCCCGAGCCCGCAACGCGTTTCGATGTTTCCGCGCTTCTGGCCCATTGCGAAAGGTGGCATGCCGATCCAGTCACAAAATATTCTGCGCACGGCCGTGGAACTCATTTAAGGAGCAAACAACGTGATCTCTATTCGCCAATCAACCGCCACAAAAGCAAACGAGAAACTAGTCGAAGTCAAAGCTGAGCCAAACGAAACCAATAGTGCCTGGCTGAAGCGAGTGAAAGCCACCGACGGCGTGTTGCTGCTGGGCGGAGCCGGGGTCTCACATTTTCGTATTCGTGTAGCACAGTCGCACGCGCGCCATGACATGACGCCGAGCAGGTGGTCGCTCACCGGCATTCTGTTTGACGAGACTAACTTTCTTTCCGTGCCGCTCGACCTCTCCGGTGATGCCTCAGACATCGCAACAAGCAACGGCGTGCAGATCTGTAACATAAGCGATTACGACGATCCTGAGCGTTTCCCCAACATCGCTGTGCTTCGCTTTACCCGTGACACCGATAAGATACTCATCAACTCCAAACTGATCGCGGGCGATCGCGAAGCGAGGCGTCCAGCGCAGCGCAACATCATCGATCTACCAACGTTGATGCTGCCGTGGCTCAGTTACGTCTGGGTTTGCGGCAGGGCGAGTAATCCTCTGACCGATGGACTCGGACTTCCGAGTGCGGCCTTCGTCGAAACCGTTTACGGCATCGCCGGAATTGAGCTCACTCCCGGACTCGCGTCTGCAACCAGTTGTCCGGAAGCAATCTGGCAAGCGGCCAAATACTGGCACGCTTTCTACAAAGAAGCCGCGAAGACAGAGAGTACACGTAACGCTAAGCAGCAGGTTCCAACTGGCCAGTTTGTCGTGCGTCAAAAAGCAGCCGCGGCTGATTGGCCGAAAGACGAACACTGATTTCGGAGGAGAAAATGGAAACGATAGCAAAAGCCACTAACATCCAGAGCCTCGTGAGACAGTCCGATGCTGAAGTCGGCTTCCAACGTGTTGTTCCCGGTTATGCGCTCGTCTTCTTCGATCATCTGCACAGCGAATACCTCGCACTGAAATCACGGATCAAAGACGAAGAGACGATTAAGCTCCTGGATTCGCTTCATGAGAAGCGAGTGAAAAAGGAACTGACATGGAGCGACATCTATACCTTCGACCTGGCACTGATCGAGTGGAGCCCGCTTGAAAATCTGGTGCGAAAAGCTTATGACGCGCGGTCGAAGTACCGCAGCATCGCGGGACAAAAAGAGTACGACGAATATCTTGCTTCGAAGCCGCCCGATCTGACGGCAATTCTCGTCAAGCCGGAGGCTCTGAATGGTGAAGAGCCCGACACCTCGACTTCACCGCCTGAGACACACGAGCCAGACATTCCCGCGTCCGCAGAGATCGTTCAGCGCATCTTGAGAGCAGATATCAGATACTTGTTGAATAAGTTCTACCTCTACTACGCGATGTTACCCATGCGCGAAGGCATGCGTGAGCAACTCACCAGGAGAGCAGTAAGAATGACCCTCATCATTCTGGGCATCATCATCCTGCTGGCTCTCATCAGTCTCGGTGGACTGAAAATTCTCTCCTCGGATAAGTTCAAACAAATTTTTGATGTGACCGGAGTTTTCGGACTTACCGTGGGGACAGTCGCATGCGCCGGGATCATTGGGGGATGCGTGAGTATGTTGCAGCGCATTCAGAGTGCGCCGACAGAAGGCGATGCGCTCTTTAATCTCGCCGCGCTTACGAACGGTTGGATTGGGCTTTCTCTCTCGCCGCTGTACGGAGCGATCTTCGCTTCGTTGCTCTTTATTCTGTTCGCCGGAGGCATTCTGAAGGGATCTGTTTTTCCAACAATCGAGACGGCGGGCGCGAAGGTTGAGCAAACTGCGCCGGGTGCTGCTACACCAGCCGCAACGCCGCCGCCGCAGGGCGTTCTCAAAGCCGAAGACTTTCTTAAACAGACCGGGCCGAAAGACGGCGTTTCGTTTGCGTTACTCATGATCTGGTCCTTCATCGCCGGATTCGCGGAACGCCTCGTGCCCGACACACTCAATCGACTCGTTGCGAAGACGGAAGCTATTCAAGGCACATAAAACAGCCGCAGATGAACGCGGATTAACGCAGATCAGATCTGCGTAATCCGCGTTTATCTGCGGCTTATTTTCTTTAGTGCACGGTGCCGTTACCGTTACCGTTTCCAGCCCAATCCGGCTTCAGCACAACCTTGATGCAGTTGTCTTTCTTGTTCTTGAAGATATCGAAACCGTGCGGTGCGTCTTCAAGACTCAACCGGTGAGTTATCACAAAACTCGGATCAATGTCGCCGTTCTCGATCTTCTCCAACAACGGACGCATGTATCTCTGCACGTGCGCCTGACCAGTCCTGATCGTGAGCGAGCGATTCATCAGCGAGCCTATCGGAAACTTGTCCATAAACCCACCATAAACACCGATCACCGAAACCGTTCCACCATTGCGGCAGCACATGATCGCCTCGCGCAACGCGTGCGGTCGATCGGTCTCGAGCATCATCGCCTGCTTCACGCGGTCGTAAGCGAAGATGAGTCCCGGAGCATGTGCCTCCATGCCGACGTCGTCGATGCAAGCATCAGGTCCGCGGCCGCCGGTCTTGTCCATCAAAGCTTCATAAACGTTCTGTTCTTCGTAGTTGATGGTTTCCGCGCCGCCTTGTTCCGCCATCTGCAAACGCTCCGGCACTTGATCGATAGCGATAACTCTCTCCGCACCCAGCAGGAAAGCACTGCGAATCGAGAACTGTCCCACCGGACCGCAACCCCAGATCGCAATCGTATCGCCGGGTTTGATGTCACACATCTCCGCGCCCATCCAACCGGTCGGAAAGATATCTGAAAGAAAAAGCACTTGCTCATCGCTCAAGTGGCTCGGAACTTTGATCGGCCCCACATCCGCAAAAGGCACGCGCGCGTACTCCGCCTGCCCCCCGGCATAACCACCCGTCAAGTGGGAATAACCAAAGATCCCCGCGGGTGCGTGACCAAACATCTTCTCCGCCATCCACGCGTTCGGATTCGAGTTTTCACAAAGCGAGAACATCTCCTGTTTGCAGAAGAAACAGTTGCCACACGCAATCGGAAAAGGCACGACCACGCGATCGCCGACTTTCAGGTTGTGAACTTCCCGGCCGACCTCGACAACCTCGCCCATGAATTCGTGACCGAGTATGTCGCCTCGCTGCATCGTCGGAATGAATCCGTTGTACAGGTGAAGGTCGGAGCCGCAGATCGCAGTCGAGCTGATCTTTATGATCGCGTCGCGCTGGTTAAGGATCTGCGGATCCGGAACTTCCTCGACACTTGTTACTGTCTTGCCGTACCAACAATGTGCTCTCATAGCGTGCCCCTTCCTGCTGCTCGTCCCTGAGGTAGCTCTTCTTCTGTCCTATAGTTGGTGGCGGTTTGACTCGGCAGCATCTCGGCTTGCTCGAGCTCATCCGCACTCGCCGGTTGTGCCGGACGCTGCGTCATGTAACCCGTGCCGAACAGAGTCGCTTCGGAAACAACAACTTCGCCGACTTCCATCACTTGTTTGAAGCGACGGAGATCGTCGTCCAACTGTTGTTGCGGTTCTTCGCCAAACAGCTTTGCGACCATTGCGCCAAGCGCGCCGGCGGTTGGGTTGTATTCGAGATTCACTTTGACGATCGTGCCTCGGCCACCCGGAGCACGCTCGAAGCGCACGGCGCCCGCGTTATCGACGTCAGAGTTCTCCAATGAGCGCCAGGTGATTACTTCGTTGGGAACATCGGCGATGATCCTCGCGTCCCATTCGACGTCCATGCCTGCCGGGCCTTTGACTTTCCAGTGGCTACGCCCGTCTCCTAAGTCTTGCACGGATTCAACGTGACGCATGAAACGCGGAAAGTTCTGGAAGTTGCGCCAAAAAGCGTAGACTTCTTCAGGCGCGCGATTCACCACGCATGAACCTTTCGCGTGAATGCCGCGTGTGCCGTTGCCGCTGAGCTGCATCGCGCACATCACGTCCAAAGCGGTGACGGCAAGCACGTTTGCAGTCGCAAAAGCGATTCTTCCCTTCTTCGCGGTCGGGTTTGTTGCGGCGATACCGAGGCTGGTTAAGTCCAGCGCATCGCCGACGACGCGCGACCACACGCCTTCAGTCGGTTTCTTCTGAGCGAATATCGTTATGCCTGCCGCAAGTTCGCGCAGACCGTACAGTCGTATTAAACCCGTGTGTTTGTTTGAAACACCGGAGATGTTGGCGATGGCGCGAGGCGCAAGCAATTCGGCGAGACCGAGCCCTATGCTGAACCAACCGAGACCTCTCGCTAACTTCTTTGCACTCTCTGATGGCAGGCCGGGTTCGGCGCGCTCCAATGAATAATTCATAGTCCCTCTCTCTACATTTGTTGCCATAGGATTTCCCCCTTGCTGAATGGATTAAATAATGTGAAGTCAAGAACCATACCTCGCCAATGTCTCTTTTCCGGCGCAAATGTTTGTGTGTTTTGTGACTCATTCCGTCCATTTGATCACAGGAAAATGAAACCAATAAATTCGTTTCGAAATATTTCCGTCGTTGACTAAGCTTCAAGTTTTAGAGCGAACCAAGGGAGGGTATTTAGATGGAGCCAGGAAGAGAAAGTAGTAAACAATCGCGCGGAGCTGGAGCGGCCGCATCAAAGGCGCCGAGTAAAAAAGCGCAAGGTGGTGGCGCTTCGCAGCCGCAGGGCGGAGGAGCGACAAATCAACAATCCGGAGATCAAAACCAGAATCTCCTTCAACAAGCCAAACAAGCCGGCGGCGAAATCGTCAGCCAGGTACAACAACAAGCAAATACACAGATAGAACGCCAGAAGGAAACTGCTACAAACGAACTGTCGCAAGTAGTAAGTGCGGTCAGACAGTTAGGCCAAACTCTGTCGACTGGCGAAGCAAACGGACCGATTGCTCGCTTCGCAGTTCAGTACAGCGACAAAGCCGCCAACAGTCTTGAGCGCATGACGAACTACCTTCGCGAGCAGGATCCGCAACGACTGCTCAACGACGTGCAAAACTTCGGGCGTCGCCAGCCGGCGTTGTTACTCGGTGGCGCCTTCTTATTGGGCTTC
>DATENQ010000527.1:0-6361 GCA_035275005.1 Pyrinomonadaceae bacterium
GATCTGCTTTCCGAGTTCAGAAAATAATTTAGCCACGGATTTCACGGATAAACACTGATCTTTTATCCGTGTTCATCCGTGAAATCCGTGGCTAAGTTTTTGTGGCCTACTTCGGTTCGCCCTGCAGCACGAAGCCGGCCCAGTAGTAAGGCGCCTGCCAGCGTCCTTCACGCCAGATTGCGATTTGCGCTGCCCTAAGCGCCGCTGCCGTGTTGGATCGTTTTGGTCCCAATAGACCTCGATAAAAATCCGTCATTAACCGTGCGGTGGCCTGGTCCTGAACGTCCCACAGACTAACGAGCACACGCTTGGAACCGGCGTACATGAAACCACGCGTCATCCCGTAGAGACCTTCGCCTTTCACCTCCTTACCGAGACCGGTGCGGCAACCGCTCAACACCACCAACTCGGCACCCAACCTCAGATTGAAGACCTCATGCGAACGCAGGAAGCCCTCCTGAGATCTTCCCTGACGGTCCAACATCGAAAGCGCGATCGCTGAAAGCTCGGGATGCATGCTGTCAAGATAGCTATGAGTTGCAAAATGGATGATGCGATATTTGGCTAAGTCCTCGCTCATAGCTGCCGCACGATTAGCTTCAAACCCGAGCGCAGCCTTTCGTCGTGTTGCGGGCGCCAGGGCCAGGATCGCGTCTGCCTCGAGCCGCGTATAAGGAAGTCGCTGTAGAGCCGGACTCTCTGCCGGCGCACCGTGATGACCACCTGCACGGCTCAAGCCTCCAGTAACCCTTTCATCATTCTTGTCGAACACAGGATCCGCGAAGACAGCTACGACTTTCTCAGCGGGCGCACGTCCCTGGAGCTCGCGCCTGAGTACTGCGAGTGTTGAAGCCGACGGAATGCTCGTCACCTCATGCTCTACGATGAGCGGCACGAACGGAGCGCGTGTATTCGGGACTGCCAGCGCAGCGAAGGGTAGATACTCCAGTGCACCGTCGGGAACAACGAGCAGACGCTTCCCTCCCAACTGTGCCGCCACTGGTCCAAGCAGCATTTGGCTTAAGGCTGTAGCGGCATTCGGGTATTCGACGTCGGCCTGCCGGACGCGCTCGCGTTTCTCATCAGCAGTTTCAAACTTCACGTACTGGTTGCGTGCGGTCAACAACTCATAGCAGCGCCGGACTGCCGCCTCGATTTCGGCGCGTGGCGGCAGTTCGTAGCTTGAAAAGGAAGTCGCTGTTACTGCCCACAGATAACTACGCTCCTCGCCCAGCGAGTATTCCAATAACAACGTCGAGTCATCCGTGACTGCGCTTTGGATCTCCGCCAGGCCGAGAGGCGCGGGTTGTGTCAACGCTGCATACCGCGGGCTCTTAGCTTTCAACTCAGCCTCGATCGCGAGAAGCTGCGTCAACAGATCCTCGATCCTGCGCCGCACTGCGCTCGCGGATTCCTCCTTATGCTGGCCGCCGAATAAGCGCATCTGTAACTCCGCTTCGGCGTTGAGCCTCTGTTGCAAAGAGCGCTCGCGCGCAAGCAGATCGGGATCAACACCCTGACGTATATCGGCGCTGGCTTCGGACAACATGTCTATCAGACTCCGCGCACGCGCCTGCTCGTAGGCCTTCAATGCGGCAACGTCAAATCCGGCTGCCGGCTGACGTCGATGAAGCTGCATCAGAAGATCGATGTGCAGCTTGTAAATATCTTGTACGGAGGCGAAGTAAGATGCGCGCAGATACCGGCTGGCGACCTTGGTGCGAAGTGTGTCGATGATGGCAAGCGCGGTCTCGCTTGTTGCTTTAGCCTGGAGAAGATCACCGGTGTCGGATTGAGCGCGTGCGATACCGTAAAGGGCCGCGACTTCCCCGTTGCGATCTCCTACAGCACGCCAGATTGCCAGGGCCTTGTCATAATTCTCCAGCGCCTTTCGCGGCTCTTTCCACAAGTCAAAGGCACGTCCGTAATGATTGAGCGTTATCGCCTCACCCTGGCGGTCACTCACGGCCACTCTTAGTTGCAGCGCGCGCTCGAAATATTCGACAGCCTTACTCTTATCCAAAGCACTGTAGGCAGTTCCCATGTGCGTGAGCACACCAGCCTCTGCCTTGCGCTCGTCATTGGCACGCGCAATAGCGAGCGCCTGGTCCAGGTATTCGAGCGCCTTCTTCGGCTCGCCCTGAAGGTTGTAGATGTTTCCGATGTTGCTGAGCGCCACGGTCTCCAGCCGGTGATCCTTTCTCGCGCGCGCGAGGGGAAGCACCTGGTCGAAGTAGTGGAGCGCCTTCTGCAGTTCACCCAACAGGGCGTAGACAGTGCCCATGTTGTTTAGGACAGTGGCTTCATTCCGGCGGTCACCGAGGGCACGAAATAAAGGGAGCGCTTGCGCGAAATGATCGAGGGCCCATTGCGGTTCGCCGAACACTCTGTAAACCGCGCCGATCTGTGTGAACGTAAGCGCTTCTCCGTTCTGATCTCCGACTGCTCGCATGACCGGAAGCGCGGGGCTATAAGAATCAAGTGCCTTCTGCGGATCGCCGAGCGCGTTATAAACCCCGCCCTTGATTAAAAGTGTGATGGCTTCTAAATGACGGTCGCCGACGGCATGCCAGAGCTTGAGTGCCTGGTCGAGGGGTTCGATTGCCTTTTGTGGTTCGCCAAGAAGGTTGTAGATCGTGCCGAGGTTGGTGAGCGTCATCGCTTCTCCGCGGCGATCGCCCGCTTCCCGCATCAGGCGCAACGCTTCGCCGTACTGCTCGATCGCCTTGCGCCGCGACTCGCCAGTTCTTACGGCTTGTAGTTGTGCACCGGCGATGTACGAACGCTCGGCGGCCACGCGTGTGCGGTCTGCTTCAGACGCAGCCCTCAATTCCTCGAGTCGTATCTCGTATCGTCCAGCCGATGCGCCTTTCTCCAGTGAGCGCACATTGAAAAGGTAAACACCGCTGACTTCCGCCACGAGCGAAACCACTTCCATGCCGCGGATGCCGCTCAGGTTGTTATCCGCTTCGAGCAGTAGCTTTCCATCCGCTCCCCACAACACGAGGACCACATCGATGCCCTTCTGGTCCACCACCACGCGCGCGTACTGGCCGGCGCTTAGACTTACTTGATACTTGTGCTCTTCGCCTCCTCGCATCTCGCGCGCGACTGGCTGTCCAACAGCGAGTGGGATCGTCTGCTCTTGAGTCCGGACAGTAAACGCGCCGCTCAGCAGGAGGAGACAAGCCACGGCGGCAAACGATCTATAAAACTGGATTATTTCCATCATACGGGGCTCAAGATTCTATTACTGTAGATGGGGGCTGTAAATCATAACCCGCGACTCCGAAATCGGAGTCGCGGGTGATGTTAGTTACTCAGGGCGTTAGGGAGGAGTGTTGGTAGATCGAGCGGAGCTGAACGCTGCAGGCTATTACTCGGCAACTCCGGCTTGTTGTTTCTTAGTTCCTGGAGGCGAAGCGTTATGGCGCGCCCATCGCTCTGCCTCAGTGAGCGGCGGCTTGCAGAAGCCAGTAGGCGGACAGGGGAACCACGGTGAGGTTGCAGTCAGCGTGAGCGGCGGGCAGGAGCTTGCGGCTGCAGCTGACGTAGTCGCGCTGGCAAACCCATCGACGCTCCTGGATACAACTTCTTTACACGGCGCGGGTAAAGGCTGGGGATTGTCGACTACTATCACGCCGCCGTCATTGAAATCGATGGCTGAAGCCGCCGCGGTCGAAGAGGCAGCCGCCAGACCCGAACCGCCGGTATCAAGCACTTTTGTTACCCCATTGCGCGTGAAAGTGAATCTCGGCCACACCTTCAGCGTCGAGTCGAATGAACTGGAATTTATTGTCATCGTCCCGGTCGAAGCCTTGAATTGAGACAGGCCGACTGTGACGTTCCAACTCTCCGTACTGCCGTTCTGATAGTTGACGGTGATCGGGGCAGTGCCTTTTAGATTAAGCGCAGTCATCGTCAGCGGCGTGCTGCCGCCCGGCCCTGAGACAGTGTTGTGTCGCTGGATGATTGTGTCCGTATCGCTCACCCCTGGGTTCAGAGGTACGCCTTCCATGGTCACAGTCCCGGCGAATGCCAGGGAACCGGTCCCGAAGAAACCTGCTGGTATGGGAGAGCCCGCGAAGTCGTGAACGGATTCACCGTTCGCAGTGGTCTCGAATTCGTCGTTCCCTGCCACGACTGGAAATCCGCTCTGCATCGCCGTGCTCTTCGTCGTGACGAACAAGCCAACCACGAGCGCCAGTCCCATGAGGAACGCCATGCCGAGCATGACCGGTTTTGTGTATAGCCTCCGTGTGATCTGTTTCATCGATCTTTTTCCTCCTCACGAAAATAACTTTGTCCGAACTCAACGGAGCGAATGGGTTTCGGATCAGAAATCCGCTTTGCGATCATCTCCGTGTCTTTCGGCGCTGAGAATTTGAGCACGCCTTCGAGTCTTTTACTTGTTCAATCTTGCTGAAGGTACTTGTTCAATCTTGCTAAAGATCTTGTATGGAAGAAGTCTCCTTCCAAAAATGCCACGCCGGTTTCTTCGGGTGGAGGTCATACTGTTTTCTGCACTCCCAATACAGATGATTGGACCGGCGGCGTTGCCCGACCTCTGCCGCCAGATTAGGGATTCCTCTCCACCGATCATCCAGCCCAGATCCTGACAACTTAAACACTCCTTCCAGGAGCGTTTCAATCCGAACGCTTTAACGGCGTCGGTGTGCGTCACGGTTCATACGCGGGTTAACGGATATGCAGAGCTTTGGGAAATCGAGCGGTAAAGTTTCGTTACTCGGGCAAGCGCGCCGGCGCTTCCTGGGTCTTTCACCGGCTGAGGCGAGTTTCGCCAGACGCGGCTTCCTCACGGGCGAAGAGATAGCGCGCCAACGCCTCGAGCAAATCGGCATCACTTTTCTGAGTGGCTATCATGCGGCGCTCGAGGAGACTGGGTTCGCGCCACTCGCGCGCCGGCTGTCAATTGTAGAGACGGACTTGCAGGGTTTCGCTTTCGAAGGCGCCGCGATGGGCTTGGCGCTACTTGACTGCTTCATTCCCTGGCGGAAGGACCGCTGGCGCATTTTCACTGAGGGCTTCGCCAAATCTCACATCTACATGATGCATGTCGGATTGGGATGGGCGCTCGCGCGTTTGCGTCGAGGTGTCAAGCCACACCTGGTCCAACTCGATCCTCTGCTCGGTTGGCTCGTGGTTGATGGTTACGGTTTTCACGAAGGCTATTTCAGTTGGCCACGATATGTCGAACAGCAGGCGATTCCCTCTCAATTGGACGGCTACGAGCGACGCGTCTTCGATCAGGGTCTCGGTCGCAGCCTTTGGTTTGTGAAAGGCGCGAATGTCGCAGCGGTTGCGAATGCGATCGACAACTTTCCTTCCGAACGACAGGAAGATCTATGGAGCGGAGTAGGCCTGGCGTGTGCGTACGCCGGCGGCTGCGGGCGAGCCGCAATCGAGTCACTGCGAGTCGCCGTTAACGAACACTTGCCGGCGTTTGCTCAAGGTGTGGCCTTCGCAGCCAAAACGCGGCAGCGCGCAGCGAACCTCAACCCTCATACAGAAACTGTCTGCCGTTTGATCTGGAAAGACTCTGCCGCAGCAGTCGCCGCAATCACCGACGCTGCTCTGGAAGACTTGCGTGAAGAGAGCGGGCTACCGGCTTACGAGATATGGCGCCGTCGCATTCAAAACAAAATCACACTGGGGAACAAAAGCATATGACGATCAAGGACGGCGCATTCCGGCGCCAGGCTGCAAAGTTGACTGCGATCGTTCTCATCTTCGTAGTCTACGGTTTCGCGCGCATGCCCGAGGCTTCTGAGTCCGAGTTAGCAAAGCTCGCGGAAGGTTTTCATTTCAGCGCAGCGCCACTGCCGACGCTGAGAGGTGAAACGCAAAAGACAATCCGCGAAGTCAATCCATCGTTGCGTCGCGTTGCCGGTTGGATCTCCGCCGTGGGAGCAGCGGTGGCGCTGAATGATCTCGACGGTGATGGTTTACCAAACGACATCTGTTACGTCGATACCAGAATTGATAAGGTGATCGTCGCACCGGTGCCGGGCACACCCGCACGCTATCAACCGTTCAGCCTCGATCCGATCGGTCTTCCTTACGACAAGGCGACGATGGCGCCGATGGGTTGTCTGCCCGGAGACTTTAACGAAGACGGTCTCCAGGACGTGCTCGCATATTACTGGGGGAGAACTCCAGTCGCCTTCATCAAACAAGATCGCGCCTCACTTAACGCCAACAGCTATACGCAGAGCGAAGTAGTTCCAGGCGGCGCCCGCTGGTACACGAATGCGGCGACGCTCGCCGACATCGACGGCGATGGTCACACAGACTTGATCATCGGCAACTTCTTCGCGGACGGAGCACGCATCCTTGACGC
>DATENQ010000528.1:0-3527 GCA_035275005.1 Pyrinomonadaceae bacterium
TATGCCACAGCATTAACACTAAATAAATCGGAAAGACGATCAGCGGCAACAGCAGGGTGCCGATGGCGAGTGCGATTGCGTAGTAAAAACGAAATCGTCTGCGGGCAGACGCGAGTACCCAGGTTGAAAGAAGCGCGGAAATCACAGAAGCTACCGGCATGATGAGGTCGAATAGCTCGCCCGCCGATATGCTCTTGAAACTCACTACCGTGTGGTGGGCCCTAAGCTACCGCCAACCGTGAAGATCGTCACCGAGCTCGAGAGACCCAAGCCGGAAAGACGCCCGGCCATCACAACAATCGTTTGGTTATTCTCAACTACGCCGGCTTCGAGCAATCGCAGCTCGCCAATCTTGAGCATCTCTTCGGTTGACTGAGCCTTACTGATCAACAACGGCTCGACCGCCCAGATCAGTGACAACTCGGAGAGGACCTCGGGCCTGTGTGTCAGCGCGACGATGCGCTGATCGTAACGCAAAGACGAAAGCCTGCGCGCCATCAAACCCGACGCGGTGAAGACCGCAGTCACAGTTGTTCCAAGCTCGCTTGCCGCAAACGCCGCGGCTTCGGATAACGCGCGACTGACGCGTCCTGATTGCTTTCCTATTAAACTCTCTACCCTATCTGGTGACGGTTCTTTGCCGTTCTCCGCGGATTCGATGATGCGACACATCATTGCCACCGCCTGAACCGGATATGCGCCGGCAGCGGTTTCATTTGACAGCATGACGCAATCGGTGCCGTCCCAAACTGCGTTGGCAACGTCGGACGCCTCGGCGCGAGTGGGACGTGGATTCGAAACCATCGACTGGAGCATTTGCGTCGCAGTGATGACCATCTTTTCCGCCTTGATCGCGCGTTCAATGATCCGCTTCTGGTAGACAGGCACCAATTCGACGCTCGTCTCGACGCCCAGATCGCCGCGGGCCACCATCACGCCGTCAGCAGCAGCGATGATCTCGTCCAGATGATCGATTGCTTCCGCCTTTTCGATCTTTGCGATCAGCGGCGCACGACCGCCGGCTTCGTTAATCAACTTCTTCGCGTGCTCACAATCACTGGCGCGTCGCACAAACGAAAGCGCGATGTAGTCGGCATTTTGCTCGACGGCCCATTTAAGATCGACGATGTCTTTGTCGGTGAGCGACGCGATCGGCAAAGAAACACCAGGTAAGTTGATTCCTTTGCGCTCGGCGAGCAGACCGCCTTCAATAACCCTGCAAACCACGTCCGTATCCGTCGTGCTCTCGACAATGAGCGACAGGGCGCCATCGTCGAGCAGCAAGCGCGTACCGCGTTGAACGACTCGTGGAAGGTCGGGATAGCTGGTGGAAACCTGTTGCTCGTCACCGATAATGGGACGAGTCGTGATTGTAAAAGCGGCTCCCGGCACTAGTCTGACAGGTTCGTCGTTCTTGAGCTCACCGGTGCGAATCTTTGGACCGGAAAGATCGACGAGCACTGCAATCGGACGACCGAGCTTCGCTGCTGCCGCACGCGCGCGCGCGATATCGATCGCTTTCTCTTCGTGCGTTCCGTGCGACATGTTGATGCGCACGCCGTTGGCGCCCTCTGCGATCAGTTGTTCGACGATTTCCGGCTCGCGCGAAGCTGGACCAAGAGTGATTAGAATTTTTGCTCGTCTCATATCAGGGAGCCTGAGTTTGGAGTCCAGTTTCGACAGCGGCGTCGATGTGCTTACCTGTTTCTGATCCGAACCCGATGAAGCGTTCCACCAGCCGGCCCTGACGATCAAAAACAAACGTTTGCGGAATCGCGTCTTCGTCTGCAAGCAGAAAGGTCACGAGATCTTCGTCAGGCATTGCGAGCGCGTATTGAATCCCGTATTCCTTCGCGAATGCAGGCACCTCCTGATCGTCGCCTGGACCACCAACGTTTAGTCCGACGACAACCAGTCCCTTATCTTCGTACTTCTTTTGCAGTCCGACTAAATGCGGCACACTATCGCGACAGGGAGCACACCACGTCGCATAAAAATCCAGGACCAGAACCTTTCCCTTGTACTCAGCAAAAACCGATCGCTTTCCTTCGCTCTCCCAACCCATGGTGGCGATTGAAGCCCCATTCGCCGGCGGCATTGGATAAGTCGTGCCTGATGGTGCTCCGGAAATGACTGGCGTCTTGCTCTTAGTTGTGTCGTTGCTATTGCATCCCGTTATTAAGATCAGCCCACAAAGAAAAATGCTCGCGCAAAGGCGCAAAGGCGCAAAGATTTTTCTTTGGTTTTCCTTTGCGCCTTCGCGCCTTTGCGCGAGAACTGCTTTATATCTCTCTGTCATCCTCGACTGTGGAGCTTTCATTTTGTTCCTGGGGCAGCTGTTCACCGGGTACGCGGTACTCACCCTCAACCCACTTGCCCAGATCGACAAGCTGGCACCGCTCAGAACAGAAGGGACGAAAGGGATTATCTTTCCACTCGACTTGCTTACCGCAGGTTGGACATTTCATGAATTGAAGCCACGCAATTGCCCGCAGCGCATCAAAGGGATGCGGGTCGCTTGATCAGTATTCGTCGTTTGACGAAAGCGATCGTACCTTCGCGGCGCATGGCATTCAAGCGGACGGTAACACTTTCACGAGTGGAGCCCACAATTGAGGCTATTTCACGATGAGGCAGGGGAATATCGATGAGTACTCCTTCGGGCTCGGAAACCCCGTAACGCATGGAGAAATCGGCCAGGAGGCTGTCCAGTCGGGCGGGAATAGCGTTGAGAGCAAAGTCTGCGAGCCGGCGCTCCGCGTGATCAAGTCGTTGACCGATCAGCCGGAAAGTGTAATCATGAAGGCGGTTATCCTCAGCCATCCCCCGTTTGAAATCCCCGACTTGGATTCGCAGGAGCCTTGAATTTTCGTAGGCAATTGCAGAATTCGCTCGTTGCCCCGCAGCGGAGTAGAGAGCTGACTCGCCAAAGAGCGATCCCTCAGGAAGGATGTCGATCACGGCCTCGCGGTCACTGTCAGTCTCGATTCGGCAGAGTTTTATTCGGCCATGAATGATCGCATACAGGCAATCCGCAGATTCGCCGGCACGGTAAACGAAACGACGGCGACGGAAATCCAGGACCACTGAATTGCGAGCCATATCGCTAACGAGGGCATCATCCAGTGTCGAGCCAAAGTCCAACTGGCGGATTATTTCAGCGCGATCTTCGGGAGTTAAATCCCGGGCGCGCTTTTGTTCCTGCAGGGCATTCATCTCCATGTCCTTCTGGGCATCGAGCTACAGTTTCCAGCTTGAAACGTTTGCCGCTTGTTGCTCTTTGTTCAAAGTGGTCCTGTTTGCGGGTTTGTACTACGACGATTGTAAGGAAACCCGCGCGATGTTTCCCAGGCTTGTTAATCTCGATTGAATATATTGACGCAATGCTAGGGCGAGTGCTGGCACGAACGCCTAACCGAGGCCCGAACTGTAGCATGAAGCTCTTGAGTGCGCAAGAACAATAAGGCCCAACAACACCCACGTTTTATGGAGTCAAAATCTAACATTCTAGTCGTCGACGATAATCC
>DATENQ010000529.1:0-3745 GCA_035275005.1 Pyrinomonadaceae bacterium
GGAATGAGCATCGGCACTGAACGGCGGTAACTCTCGTAAGAGTCGCCGTGTTCGCGCACGAGGTCGCGCTCCTCGAGTTGAATCGCCAGCAGGATGTAAGCAGTGGTCGCGATCGAGAACAGCAGATGCGCAAACGTCATCGTCGGCGTGCTCCAGAAGGCGAACAGCCAGCCGACGTAGAGCGGATGCCGGACGAGGCGGTATGGTCCTGGCGTTCCGAAATGTAATGTGGTGTAAGGCCGGCCGAGGAGGTACAACCAGACCTGTCGCAATCCAAACAGATCGAAGTGATTGATCAGGAAGGTCGAGACCAGCACCAGCGCCCAGCCGAACGCAAACAACACACGCAGAACCAGCCGGCCGGATGGATCTTCGACCGACCACACGACACCACCCAACGGCTGCCACAGCCAGAACAACAAGATCAGCGCGAGACTCGAAAACAGGACGTAAGTCGACCGTTCCACCGGCTTCGGCACAATGCGGGTCCACCAATCCTTGAACCACTTGCGCGCCATCACGCTGTGCTGCACCGCAAACAAAGTCAACAGACCAACGTCGATAAGAAATGCGACACCGAGTGGTTTGCCCGGCACACCGTCGAGAGTTGTCGGCACGCCAAAGTTGCCGATAAAACCGATGGCGTACAGAAACGTCCCGAGGAATATCAGGTAGCTGAGACTTCCGTAAGTAAAGAATGCGATCCGCTTGAACATTGCTTTGCCTCCGTCCCGGCATAATGAGGTCTGAGCCGGGCGTTTGCTATGGGAGTTTCGTCCCGCTTTGCGTATTCTTTGCGTTATAGATTAGGACATTAGTCCCGTTGAACTTCCGATGAAGAAACCCACGCAGCGAATTCGTTACCTACGCACACCGGACGGAGTCCGGCTCGCCTGGGCTGAGGCGGGCGCCGGCCCCGTGATGATCAAGGCCGCAAACTGGCTGACGCATCTCGAATATGAGTGGGAGAGTCCCGTCTGGCGACACTGGATTCATTTCTTTAGCGATCACTTTCGCTTCGTGCGCTACGACGAGCGTGGGTGTGGGATGACTGATGCGAAAACCGGCGACCTTTCGCTCGAGCGGTGGGTCGAGGATTTGGAGGACGTGATTGAGGCGGCTAACCCGCAAGCGCCGTTCGCGTTGCTCGGAATTTCTCAAGGTGGTCCGATTTGTGTGGCGTACGCCGTGAAGCATCCGGAGCGCGTGTCGCACCTCGTACTTTACGGCGCCTACGCACGCGGGGTATTTCGGCGAGGAGATCATGATCGTGAGAGCTTCTATCGCGCGATGATCGATCTCGTCCGCTTGGAATGGGGCAGCGATAATCCCACCTTCCGGCAAGTCTTCACTTCGCGGTTCATCCCGGGTGGGACTGACGAACAGCTCGGATGGTTCAACGATCTATGCCGCAAGACTCTGACCCCGCAGATCGCGGCCCAACTGCTCGAGTCGCGCGGCATGCTCGACGTCACGGCCCTGCTCTGTGAGGTTAGAACACCGACGCTGGTGCTGCACGCCCGCGACGACGCCGTCGCACCGATTGCAGAAGGTCACATCCTCGCTGCCGGAATCCCGGGCGCTCAGTTTGTCGAGCTCGACTCAAAGAACCACATCCTTCTCGAACACGAGCCGGCGTGGGAACGCTTCCGCGATGAGGTGCAGGAGTTCATAGGACTCAAGCGCGTGACCAGCGATGAGAGTCACGCGTTTGACTTGCTCTCATCGCGTGAGCGGGAAGTGCTCGCATTGATTACGCAGGGTCTCGGAAACGCACAGATTGCGGAACGGTTGTCCATCAGTGAAAAGACAGTCCGCAATCACGTCTCCAATCTGTTCGACAAGCTTGGCGTATGGACGCGCGCTCAGGCCATCGTCTTTGCTCTCGAACGTGGCTTCAGGGGTTGACGATTCACAGCAAAAAAAGGAGGAGTGACGAATGGGCTCGATTCTAAACGAACGTGACCGGACAGCAATTGGTAGCAGGGTGCGCTCACTGACGGAATCGTCCACCAGGCGATGGGGCAGCATGGACGTAGCGAGAATGCTGCAGCATCTTCACTTGTCGTCGCGCATGGCGCTTGGCGAACTGCCGGTGCCTTCCGTGAACAAACGCGCCTTCCAAAAGTTTCCACTTAAGCATCTCCTCCTGTATGTGCTCCCGTTTCCGAAGAGCGCGCCGACGGCACCTGAGTTGAAGTCCAGCGTTTCGATATCGTTTGAAGATGAGCGCGCGGCGGTCCTGGAGCTGTTGGAGCGAATCGGCACTGGACCGAGTGAGGGCGAAGGTCCTGCTCATCCGCTGTTTGGTCCGATGACGTATCGCGAATGGGGCGTAGTCACGTACAAACACGCCGATCATCATCTACGACAGTTCGGAGCGTAGGTCACAGATAGTGTAAGATCTGCCTGGAGCCAGGTAATTGCGACATTGCCCAGAATGCGATTCATTCTTTCCTGACACAGAACAATTCTGTGAGGCTGACGGCACACCGCTCGAGACAGTTGGGGCGCCTCAGCCAAAATCGAACGCATGGCTTCTACCAATCGGAGCGCTCATCGGCATTCTCCTGGCAGTCCTGCTGTTTTTGGTTTACTTCGCAGTGTCGCGTCAACCAGCGCCCGAAAATTCCAACACGATTAGTTCCAGCTCGAGCGCGCAGCAACAAGTCGTCAATCCTCGACAGACGGCTCCGCTGACAGCCGAGAGTCCTTCACCTGAAGCCTCGGAAGAGCCTTCGGAATCTCCAAGCGTCGAGCCTTCGCCTCAGAGTAGCCCCGCGCAGATTGAATTGAGCGGTTCAAATCCAATCTCAACTGCCGGCGGCAAGGGAAGTGGTCCGGTTGTCATCAGGCTGCAAAGTGGCGCCACGATCGAAGCTGACGAAGCATGGCAAACGGGAGAAGGAATCTGGTATCGCAAACACAGCGTCGTGTCGCTTCTTGATCCAAGGAACGTTAAAGCAATCGAAAAAGTGTCGCCCGCCGCACCTCAGGCATCTGCTTCCCCATCACCATAAACCCCGCCGTCCAGTTGTATCGTGCTGCATATGCCAGAGCTTAAGAATGAAATCCCTACCAGACAAGAACTCTATCACTACTTCACGGAAAGAAGTGCTCGGTTTGAGCGTCGCTTGAGGGCTGAGTCATGAAGCGTCGAAAAGTCTCGAAGTGTGTTGAGTGCGGCAGTGACTACTTCATGAATCTCGCGCGCATGACTGAACTCTGTCCGGAATGTGCTCACGTGCTCTACGGCCATGAACCATGTCCACATTCCTTTGTAAATGGCAGATGTTCGCGGTGTTACTGGGATGGCTCAAAATCGAGGTACATCAAACAACTGAAGTCAGAACGCGGGATTGTGGTGAAACCGGGCCATGACGCAACCTGAAACGTGCTTGCAATCGAGGATTTCGGTGATAGAATTTCCGTCCTTGCTTACTCAACCTTTATCGATCAAGGGCAAGCGTTACTCTAACTAACTTAGGACATCATTAGCTCACTTCGAAACGAATTCCGTGGTGAATTGCTCATCTCAGTGACCCCGGTGTGAAAACAATTTCGCAGAAAGAACCTCTACTATGCCAAAAAAATCAGCAGCCAGATTCAGAATCTATCCGTCCATCGGTATAGCCCGCTTAGGGAATGGGCCGGCGGAAAAAGAGCACGTCATCTTCAGCCCTGAAATACCCTGGGCCAATCTTTTTGAAACAGACAATGAATACCTGATGCCTGACGGAAAGAT
>DATENQ010000530.1:0-12621 GCA_035275005.1 Pyrinomonadaceae bacterium
CGCCCGTCGATCGAATTGAACCACCACGGGCGGCCACGGAGTGCCGCCCCTACAAACTATTCGTTGACCTTAAGTACAGCCAGGAAGGCTTCCTGTGGGATCTCAACGCGGCCCACTTTCTTCATGCGCTTCTTGCCTTCCTTCTGTTTCTCAAGGAGCTTGCGCTTGCGCGTGATGTCGCCGCCGTAACACTTCGCGATCACGTTCTTACCGAGCGCCTTTACCGTTTCACGCGCGATCACCTTGTTTCCGATCGCCGCCTGGATCGGGACTTCGAACAGTTGTCGAGGAATCAACTGCTTCATCTTTTCCGCCAGCGCGCGGCCCTTAGGTTGCGCAGTGCTGCGATGCAGGATCAGCGACAACGCGTCAACCGGTTCGTTAGCGACGAGCACGTCAAGCTTCACAAGATCGCTTTCCCAGTACCCGGCGAGGTTGTAATCGAGCGAAGCATAACCGCGCGATACCGATTTTAGTCGATCGTAAAAGTCGAGCACGATCTCATTGAGCGGCAACTCATACGTCAGCATCACACGATTCGACGTGATGTACTCGAACCCTTTTTGCATCCCGCGTTTCTCTTCGAGCAGCGGCAGGATGCCGCCGAGATGCTCGTCAGGCGTCAGGATAACTGCGCGAATCACAGGCTCTTCAATCTTCGCGATGCGGCCAGGGTCGGGCATCTTCGCGGGGGAATCAATCTCCACGACCTGGCCGTCAGTAGTAGTCACCGAGTAACGCACGCCCGGCGCCGTCGTAATCAAATCGAGATTGAACTCACGTTCCAAACGCTCCTGCACGATCTCCATGTGCAGCAACCCGAGAAACCCGCAGCGAAAACCAAAACCCAGCGCCGTGGACGACTCAGGCTCGTAAAAGAACGACGCATCGTTCAATCGCAGCTTGTCGAGCGCGTCGCGCAACTCCTCGTACTGATTCGTGTCCACCGGATACAAGCCCGCAAACACCATCGGCTTGATCTCCTGGTAACCCGGAAACGGTTCCGTTGTCGGTCGTGCAGCTTCGGTGATCGTGTCGCCAATCTGCACGTCCGCCACGGCTTTGATCGACGCAGTCAGGAAACCCACTTCACCGACGCCCAACTCGCGGATCGGCGTTGGTGTCGGTCGATTCACCCCCAGCGTTTCGACCTGGTAATCACGACCCACGGCAACGAACCGAATCTTCATCCCCGGACGGATCGTGCCGTCGATCACGCGAAACAACACGATCACACCGCGATATGAGTCGTACCAGGAATCGAAGATCAACGCTTTAAGCGGCCCGTTTGGATCGCCTCTCGGCGGCGGCACATCGCGCACGATCGCTTCGAGTACGTCGCCCACGCCCTCACCGGTCTTCGCGCTGGTGAGAATAGCGTTGTGTGTTTCGAGTCCGATGAAGTGCTCGATTTGTTCGATTGCTTTTTCAGGCTCGGCGCCCGGCAAGTCGATCTTATTGATCACCGGGATCAGCTCGAGATTGTTTTCGATCGCGAGATAAGTGTTCGCGAGTGTTTGTGCTTCGACGCCCTGTGAAGCGTCGACGATCAGCAACGCGCCTTCACACGCCGACAGCGATCGCGACACTTCGTACGAGAAGTCGACGTGACCCGGCGTGTCGATCAAGTTGAGCACGTAGCTTTGTCCGTCCTGCGCTTTGTAATCGAGCCGGACGGCGTGGGCCTTGATGGTGATGCCGCGTTCGCGTTCAAGGTCCATGTTGTCGAGCACCTGGTCCGCCATCTCCCTTTCGGACAGGGCTCCGGTGAGCTCGAGCAGGCGGTCGGCGAGCGTCGACTTGCCGTGATCGATGTGGGCGATGATCGAGAAATTGCGAATGCGAGCGGGATCCATCTTAAAACTTTAACTCGGGAAATGGTCGTTGACGTACTCGCGCGCCTTGTCAGGCGAATCCAGCGAGACGATGAAATCGCGGTTTCGAATTGCCCAACTCACATGCTCGGCAATGAATGTTTGATAGTTAGCGCCGGGGGTGTAGTCGTCGTCCATTAAACCAATCTTCACGGAGACGCGGCGAATGAGCTCAGCATCGCCGGTCATGTTTGCAGCCTGATAGAGCTTGTGCTTGTCGTCTTCGGACATTGAGCTGGTTGATGTTGAGCTCGACGAGTTGTCGTTCGAATTCGAGTTGAGATCGGAATTGTCATTACTATTGGAATTACGATTCGTGTTGATGTTGTAGTTGTAATTAGCGGAATACCGCCGGTTCTGGGAGTAATAAACGAAATAGAACACGCAGCCTACAATCGCGACTACGATCAGTCCCAAACATCCTGCACCACCACAACCGAGAGCAATCTTCTGATTTCGATTCATTGTTTTGCCTCTACCGATGGTTTAAGCGAACAAATCTTTAACCACAAAGGCACTAAGACACAAATTCTTATTTTGTGCCTTCGTGTCTTGGTGGTTAAGTTATCTCACAGTCTTCATCCACGACACGCAGCGTTCGAGGTGGGCGTGCATCGTGTGGGCGCCGGCGTGATGCATGTTGCCGTGGCCCGGTAACACCCACTCAAATTCATAGCTCAGAAGTTTTTCCATCGAGCGCGTCTGTTCGGGCCACGAATACCACGCGACGCTGCGAAAGGCAGTCAGGGTTTGGCGCACCGGTGACCACGCCAGGTGATCGCCGGTGAAGAGAAACTTGTTCTTATAAAGATAGACGACATGGCCGCGCGTGTGTCCCGGCGTGGGGATGACGAGCAGGTCGTCGTCCAGTTGCACCGGCTCTTCGCCTCGAACCACTTGTTCGACGCCGAGACGAGCAGCGCCATCGTCTGCGTGCATTAGACGTTGGCAGTTGAATCTTTTGCGAAACAGCTCGTGGTCCGCGACGTCGTCTTTGTGTGTCAGGAGCATCTGGCTAACGCCGCCGAGCGCTTCGATCCGTTTGACCAATTGCGACGCGAACCGCGGCGAATCGATGAGCACGTTACCGCCTTCGCTTGCTGGACGAACAATCAAATAGCTCCACGCGCCAAAGCTCGACTCAGAAGTGAAGCCGCAAAAGTAGACGTTATCGTCAAGCAGTAGCGGGAAAGCGTCAATGCCGATGTGTGCGTCGTGTCGTTGCGTGGCGCCGATCGATCCGGTGGGGCAGGCAACGAGCGCCATCATTGCAAGTTTTATTTCGTCGTCTGTTTCAGGTTGATGATGCACACTGCACTGATCGCCATGATTGCGAAAAATATCGGGCGCCAACTGGCTACACGTATCGCAATCGATGCAGGTTGAATCTACAAAGAAATCCCCGGGAACATTCTCCGGTAAACGTTGTTGCAGGCTCGCCACGATAAACAGATAGTAGCACTAGCCGCAGATTTTCGCGGATCAACGCGGATCTGATCGGCGTTCATTTGCGAAAATCTGCGGCTTAAAGATCAAATTCATTAATGAGTCTGTGAAGGTAGGAGCGGCTGATGCCGAGCTTTTTCGCGGCGGCGACTTTGTTACCATCAGTCGACCGCAAGGCGTTCACGATCATACGCTTCTTCAACGCGTCAACCGCGCCTTCGAGAGTGCTTTCGTCTCCCGGCGTCGTCCCCGGCAGCGCGCGCAGCATCTTCTCGGGCACAAACTCCAGCCCGAGCGTTGCAGTTGTACTCAGCACCACGAGACGTTCGATCAAGTTTTCCAACTCGCGCACGTTGCCCGGCCAGTTGTAGTCCAACAACACTTCCACCAGTGATGGATCCAGCTCCGGCGTCGGCTGCCCATACTTTTGCGCCGACTTCGCAGCAAAATGCGCCGCCAGGATCGGAATGTCATCCGGACGCTCGCGCAGCGGCGGCAAAACGAGCGGCACAACGTTGAGCCTGAAAAACAAATCCTGCCGGAACCGTCCGTGCGCCACTTCCTTTTCCAAATCGCGATTCGTCGCCGCAATCAAACGAATATCGACCGGTAGAGTCTTAGTTCCGCCGACGCGTTCAAACTCACGCTCCTGCAACACGCGCAACAACTTCACCTGCACCGCGGCGCTCAGATCTCCGATCTCATCCAGAAACAACGTCCCGCCATCCGCGAGCTCAAAGCGACCTTTGTGAGTTTGCAGCGCCGAAGTAAACGCACCCTTCTCATGTCCAAACAATTCCGATTCGATCAACGACTCAGGCAGTGCCGCACAACTCACCGCCACGAATGGGCCACCGGCACGCGGGCTCTCCTGGTGAATCGCACGCGCCAGCATCTCCTTGCCGGTGCCATTCTCGCCGCTCACCAACACCGTCGCACTCGTCGCTGCAACCGACCGCGCCTGCTTCAACACTCGCTCCAGCGCCTGGCTCGTTCCGGTCAGATGCGCGAACCCCGGCGGGCGCGACAGCTCATCGCGCAGCCTGCGGTTTTCAACCTCGAGCTGCCGCATGCGCGCTGCCTGATTGACGATGTGCAACAACTCTCCCGGATCGCATGGCTTCTCAAAAAACCCGTAAGCGCCACGTTTCACCGCTTCCAGCGCCGCCCGCTTCGAATCACTACCAGTGATCACAACCACCTGCAGCGGCGGATCCTGAGAACGCGCGACGTCGATCAGCGCGAGCCCCTCCGCGATGTCGTGTACGTTGGGCGGCAGGTGCAGGTCGCTCACTACGACGTCGATCTCTTCGTCGTTGATTTGCGCACATGCTTCGTCTCGAGACGATGCCTGCAGCACCTGGTAGTCCGTCGTCAGCGCCCAGTAAAGCCCACTTCGCACCGCGTCGTCGTCATCGACAACGAGTACAGTTCCTTTCGGCTGTGGTTGATTGCTGCTCATCTCTCGAATCGAAATTGGTATTTACAAACAGACTAAGCCGCCGCACACGTGCGCTTAAAAACGAAGCTCCTGGGCGAGTACTGCTTAGAGGAACGAGCGTAACGGGCATGTATTTCAGAAGAGCATTAGCCGCGCCACTTCTTGGTTACGCCTGTCGTTGTGGAATCGATGGTAGCACGACGCGAAAAGTCGTTCCAGCGCCCTCGACTGAATCCACGTCGATCGTGCCGGCGCTCGCCTTGATCACTTCGCGACAAGTGTAGAGTCCCAGACCGATGCCGGTTTTCTTGGTAGTAGCGAACGGGCGAAACAGTCGCGTTTCGATAAACGTCCGGCTCATGCCGCGCCCGGTATCGCTGACGGAAAACATCGGCGCGCCGTTTGGCGTCTCTCCAGCTTCGATCGTTAGGGTGCCGCCGTTGTCCATCGCTTCGAGAGCATTAAGAACAAGATTCTCCATCACTTCTTCGATTCGCGCCGCGTCAACGAGTGCGTAAAGGCTCGACGGCAGGCGCGTCACGATCTTGTGTTTGCTGCGCATCGGCTCCGCAGTCATCGCGATGACGCGTTGCAGGATGGGTACGAGGTCAACATTTGCGGGACGTTTGTGTTCGCCGCTGAGGCTTGTCAACGGTTTGCCGAGTCGCGCTACGAGCGCTTTTAGCTTGTCAGTTGCGCCAGTGAGACCTTTCATCGCGTCGGCGCGGAATTGCGGATTGTCGAAGTGGCGCTCCATGTTGCCGACAGTTAGCGACAGCGCCTCGATTGCATTCTTCAGATCGTGTGTCAGCATCGCCGAAATCCGAACGAACGATTCAAACTGCCGCGACTCTTCCTCGCGTGCGATTTGCGCGCGCAGGCGTTCGGTAACGACGTTGATGTTGTCGGCAAGGCCGCGTGCGTCGTCACTTGATTGCAGGATGATGCGACGGTCCAGCTCGCCTTTTGCAATCGCGGAAAGATCTTCGCTGACGCGCGCGATACCACTTGTGCGTCGTTGCACGTGGCGTTCGAGCAGCCAGGCTGCCGCGAGCGCGCCGAGCAGGGCCAGGACCACACCGGTGATTCCCCAACGATGCGCGCCGGAGATTAGCGCAGAACGACTGCGCGCAACGGCTACTGCGACGTTTAATCGTGGAATCGGTACGTAGGCAGCAACGTAAGAACCTGATGCCGAACTGAATTGGCCCACGCCGCTATCGTTAGCTTTCATGGCGTTTGCAATTGACTCGAATTCCGCGTTCTCCGTTCTCTCCGAGTGATAAACAACTGTCCCGGCGCGATCCAAAACAACAATCATCGATTTCTTGCTCGATTCGAGTCCTCGTGCGGCGATTGCGAATACGCGTTGCAGATCGAGCACGCCTACCAGCGTGCCGATATTGGTTGCACCGTTTTCACTCTGGATTGGCGTGGTGTATTGAAGAGTCGAAGGTGAGTCGCCTGGCTTGTCGAGTAAGATGCTTCCGTACTGTCCCCAAACACGCTGATCGGGTTGTGGTAGGTTGGCGGGCCGGGTGTTGGCTATGCGAACCGGCAGTGCCTGCCGATCACGATCAAATAACGTCAAACTCTTAAAGCATCTGGAGAGATCCAAAAGAGAAGTCAGCCGTGACACATCGCCGTTCTTATCAATGAGCTGTCGCTGAACATCTGAATTGATTGCGAGACCCAGGAGCGCCTGCTCCTGCTCACCGATCACATCGTCAACAGCGGCGTTGAATAAGTTGAGATCGTCCTGCGCGGCCGCCCCGAGGGTGGAATCGACGGCCCGGATGCCATTCCAGTAGTTCAACCCCGCCAGGAGCAACAGCGGGATGGCGCAGAGGACGAAATAGGTGAGAAAGGATTTGGGTCGGGTCATTTTAGTTTAGCCGCAGATAAACGCAGATCTGCGCAGATTTGCGTTTATCTGCGGCTAAATTCGCTTTCTGCCGAACTCATGCAACAGTGGCGCGAGCGTTGCGATGATCTGATCGTGCGACGCAGCGTTGCTGGCGACGAGGCCGTTCCGGTTCTGCACGTCGGGAACGTTGTAGCTCAAAGGATAGCCAAACAGGTCGGTCAGGCGTCCGCCGGCTTCGGTCAGGATCACTTCCGGCGCGCACGTGTCCCACTGCTTCGTTCGTGACGAGAGATGAATGTAAACGTCGCACTGTTGTTCGATGATCAATCCGATCTTGATCCCGACCGAGCCGCGTTGCACCTCTTCCTTGAAGCCAAACTGCTCCACGACCTTATTCATGCGTGGGCTCCGGTGCGAACGGCTGGCCGCTAATCGCATCTCCGATAGCTCGCGGTTTTGGGAAACGGTGGCGCGCTGTGGTTCAAATTCAGGACGTTCGATCCACGTTCCGTATCCGCGCACCGCATGATAGAGCACGCCGGGCAGCGGTTGATAAACGACGCCGAGCACACACCGTCCGTCTTCACTCAGTCCGATCTGGACCGCGAAATCGCCGTTGCCATCTATGAAACCGTTAGTGCCGTCCAGCGGATCAACCATCCAGACGCGAGACTTTTCGAGACGGTGTTCTGTATCGATCGATTCTTCCGCGAGGATTCCGTCGTCGGGAAACTCACGCTTCAGGCGCGCAACGATCAGATCGTTGGCGATGGTGTCAGCTTGCGTGACTGGTTCTATATCGTCAGCGGACGTCTTCTGCCTGATGTTGAGCGGGCCTTCGTAGTGCTCGAGTATCGCAGCGCCGGCCGCACGCGCAAGCTCACACGCGACACGCAGTTCGTGATCGTAAGTTTCGTGTTTCACTTTGCTTCTTTGCGGCTTTGCGTGAAATTTCTTCCAGTGTCGCGAATGACCTCGAGTGTCTCCTCGATATCCGCTTTCGTGGTGCGAAAGTTTGTGATGCAGGCGCGCAGCGCGAAGCGTCCGTTCACCGTTGCGTTTGAAACATACGCGCGCCCGCCTTTTTGCACCAGCGCCATGACGTGTTCGTTTAGTGGGTTCAATTCCGCATCGCTCATGCCGGCGCGCGGCACGTAACGAAAGCAACAGATACTTAGCTCGACCGGCGCGAGTAGCTCGAAGTCGTCCGCGTTCGAAACGAGCTCGCCGAGATAAGCGGCCAGCGAGATGTCCTCGGCAATCGCTTGCGCGATACGCCGCGTGCCGTAGTACTGCAACGTCAGCCACACTTTCAACGCGCGAAACCGCCGCGAAAGTTCCACGCCATAATCCCAGAACGCGAATGCCTCTTCATCACTGTAACCGTGAGTTTTGATGTAATCGGCGTCTTCGGTGCTGAACGCGCCCATAGCAGACCCGGCGTCGCGAAACAGAAGACAGCCGGCATCAACCGGAACGTAAAGCCATTTGTGCGGATCGAGAGAAACCGAATCGGCACGCTCCAACCCGGCAAACAGATCTTTCTTTCGCTGGTCCAGGACGCCGGGCGCGCCGTAAGCGCCGTCGACGTGGAACCAGAGTCCGAACTCAGCCGCGACATTCGCTATCTCGTTTAGCGGATCAACCACTCCGGTGTTAACCGTCCCAGCGCTGCCGACCACGCAAAACGGCCTCAAGCCTTCACGCAGATCCGCCTCGATGCGCGAGGCGAGCAGATCAATGCGCATTCGCTGTCGTTCGTCGCATGTAATCACACGCACCTGATCGCGCCCGAACCCGAGAATGTCAGCCGCCTTCGGAATCGACATGTGAACTTCTTCAGAAGCGTAAATCGTCATCGGCGGACCGGAATTCCAGAGCCCCTTTCGGGAAACGCCCTCAACTTTGCGGCGGTTCGCAATTAAGAGCGCGATCATGTTTGCCATCGAGCCGCCGCTGGTTAACAGACCTTTGGTATCGGTGTCGTAACCGATCAGCGAACCCAACCAACGCACGACCATGCGTTCGAGCTCCGTGCCCGCCGGACCTGAGCGCCAGCAGGTGATGTTTGAGTTGAGCGCGGAGGCAATCAGGTCGCCGTAAGCGCCAATCGGCGTGGATGGCGAAGCAACGTAACCGAAAAAGCGCGGATGTCCGTTGTGCCGGCTGAGATCCATTATCGTGCGACACTCCGCGAGCAGTTGATCGAGCGGCAATCCTTCGGCGGATAGTTCAACGTCCATCGCTTGCGTCGTCTTGCCGGCATAGTTCTCAGCACGAACCGGCCGCTCCCGAATCTGCGTCATGTATTCGGCGACGAGTTTTGTGGCCTCGGCTGAGATCTCCTGAAGGACGTCGTCCGTGACGTCGAGAGAAGATTGCGTTCGCAGTGGCATTGTGATCACAAGCTACCACAGATTACCCACATAAATCCTGATTTGTTATCTGTGTAATCTGTGGATAAAATTCGCTTAATGTCACGCAACTGCGCCACACCTGAAGGCACCGCTCGCTCTCGCGATCGTTTCTCCAATCGTGCATTCCGCGAACAACAGGGCCTCTTCCTTTCATCGATCGGCATCGGCACGTATCTCGGCAACGCTGACGAAGCAACTGATGCGAATTACACACGCGCGATCGTTCGCGCTGTCCAGCTCGGCGTGAACGTCATCGACAGCGCCGCGAATTATCGTTTTCAACGAAGCGAACGCTCCATCGGACAAGCGTTGCAGACACTCGCAAACGAACACGGTATCCCGCGCGAGGAGCTCGTCATCTGCACTAAGGGCGGCTATCTGCCGTTTGACGGTGCCCCGCCACGCAACGTGCGCCAGTACGTAGAAGACACTTTCGTGAATCCCGGCATCGCTTCGTTTGCGGATATTGTTGGAGGTAGTCACTGCATGACGCCGGCTTACCTGCAAAGCCAGCTAGACCAGTCGCTGCGAAACATGAAGATCGACTGTGTCGACGTGTATTACATTCACAATCCCGAATCGCAGTTGCAGTTCGTTTCGGAGACGGAGTTTTACGCGCGCTTAAAGCTTGCGTTCGAACGTCTGGAGCAAAATCGAAGCGACGGCAAGCTCGCTTATTACGGCGTGGCAACGTGGAACGGATTTCGCACAAGGCCGCATCATTCGCTCGTGCGGATGGTTGAAGCAGCGCGTGAGATCGGTGGCGAGGCGCACGGGTTTCGTTTCATTCAACTGCCTTTCAATCTGGCGATGGCTGAAGCTGTCGACGTTGCGAATGAAACGATTGACGGCGAGGAGATGTCAGTTGTCGAAGCGGCGAAGCGTTTGGGCGTGACAGTGGTGGCGAGTGCGTCGTTGTTGCAGGGCCGAATACCGCCCGCCGATGCGATTCAGTTTGCAGGCCAGACGCCAGGGATCACGACGGCGCTAATCGGAATGAGCCGCGTCGAGCACGTTGAAGAAAATTTAGCCACAGATCGGCACGGATGAGCACGGATTATCGATACAAGACGTTTTCTGAGTTCTGGCCCTTCTACCTATCGGAGCACAGCCGGCCCGCGACTCGCGTGCTGCACTTGATCGGCACGACATTAGGCATCGCGCTGATCATCTACCTGGTTGCGATCGGAAAGTGGTGGCTGTTCTTTCTCGGCTTTGTTCCCGGTTATGGCTTTGCATGGCTGGCGCATTTTCTCGTCGAAAAGAACAAGCCCGCAACGTTTAAATATCCGCTCTGGTCGTTCATGGGCGATTACAAGATGATCGCATTAATGCTGACGGGTCGATTGAAATAGGTCCTTTTGCGCGGCAACATCCCCATCCCCGAAATTCCCCACGGCGAGGACCTCTGGCTGATGGTCCTGATCACTTCGGTGCGCGAGCGCCGCACGCAGCAGGGCCGTCTCTTCTGCGACGCCTCCGCGCGCAACGCCACCGGCAGCATTGCGCTCAAGATCTGGGGCGAGATTCTCGAAGCGCAAAAAGCGATCAAACCCGGTCTCTGGGGCATCACCGGCAAACTCGAAACTTTTCAGGATCGCTCGCAATTCGTCGTCGCCGAGTACCGCCCGATCACGCTCGAACAGTATCGCGAACACCAAAACGCAGACCCGCGTCTCCCACGCGCTTACACGTTCGACATCGAAACCATCACACTCCCTGACTATCGCGAACGAGTCGGACCGCAACTCGAGCGTCAAATTCGACTCGGCAGCATGCGCTTCGAACAGCACCAGCGTTATCTCGAAGACATTGCGGCGGAAGAAGAACGCGTTTACGCTCTCGGCTCGCTCAGCGCCACGTCGGGCCGCGTACTTTCGATTGCGCTGCACGCCGGCGCGATTCCAGGTTTGGAATTTCCCGACCTCGGGCTGAATGAGAGCGAGCACGTCTTTGGCATCGACAAGTACGGTTACGAGCAGGACGAAAAACAAGCGCTCCAGGGTTTCTTAGACTTGATGAAAGACTTCGATCCCGACTGCGACGAGCTCGTCGGTCACAACATCATCGGCTTCGATCTGCCGTTTGTCTTTCAGCGCTGCCTGGCTCACTCGCTCCACGCCCGCCCGTTTGTAAATCTCTCCGAATACAACGTCCGCGGTGTTTTCGACACGATGCATCGCTGGTGGTTGGGCGCGAAACGGTTTGTCAGTCTCGACGACATCGCGTGGGCGCTGGGCATCGAGTCGAGCAAGACATCAGACGTCGAGGGCAGCAAAGTGTTTGACCTCTACCAGGCCGGCAAGCTCGATCTCATCCGCGAATACAATCTCAACGACGTCCGCGTGACCCGCAAAGTCTACGAGCGCATGGTCGCCAGCTTCGGACGGTGAAAAACCGGTCATATAGGACATATAGGGCTCATAAAACTTATCGGCCTCATATTTTGTGTTTTTTGATATAGTAGACGGCCATGGAAATTGTCTTCCCCGTGTCGATGCTGGCAGTGGGCCTCACTATCGGCGCCGTTTCCCTCTGGTTCATCACAAGGACGAAACTGAAATACGAATTTGAACGCGGTCGCGCACAGGGTGAAACCGAGCGCGCCGTGCTGCAAACGCGACTCGAAGAGGAACGCAAGGCGAGCCAGGAAAAGGTCACGCTTCTGAATAACGCCGAAGGCAAACTCGCTGACGCATTCAAAGCGCTTTCCGCCGACGCTCTGCGCAACAACAACCAATCGTTTCTCGATCTCGCGAAGCAAAACCTCGAGACTTTTCAACAAACCGCGAAAGGCGAGCTCGAGCGGCGACAAAGCGCGATTGGCGATTTGATCAGGCCGCTCAAAGAGTCCCTCGAAAAAGTTGACGGTAAGATCGGCGAGCTTGAAAAGAACCGCGTCGGTGCCTACTCGGAGTTGCGCGAGCAGGTAAAGACCCTCGCGCAGTCGCACTTACAGCTTCAGGCGGAGACGGGAAACCTGGTCAAGGCGTTGCGCGTGCCACACGTGCGCGGGCGTTGGGGCGAGATTCAGTTGCGCCGCGTCGTCGAGCTGGCCGGAATGCTCCAGTATTGCGACTTCGTCGAACAGGAAACCGTCGCGACTGAAGACAGCCGGATTCGTCCCGATGTGATCGTGCGGCTGCCTGGTAATCGCACGATCGTTGTCGACTCGAAAGTTCCTTTTGACGCTTTCTACGAATCGATCTCGACGACTGATGAAGACGTACGCGCGGCGCGCCTGAAAGATCACGCGCGACTCGTCCGCACACACATCACGTCATTGAGTCGCAAGTCGTACTGGGAAACGGTACAACCGACTCCGGAGTTTGTGCTGTTGTTTCTTCCGGGTGAAACGTTTTACAGTGCTGCACTCGAAAACGATCCGAAGTTGATCGAAGATGGCGTCAGTCAGGGCGTGATCATCGCGACACCGACGACCTTAATCGCACTGCTGAAAGCGGTGTCGTACGGCTGGCGGCAGGAGCAGATGGCCGACAATGCGCAGGAAGTGAGTAATCTCGCGAAGACGCTCTACGATCGATTGCGCGTGTTCACGAACCATTTTGACGACAT
>DATENQ010000531.1:0-3976 GCA_035275005.1 Pyrinomonadaceae bacterium
CAAAGTAACCAAGATCTTTCCGGATCTGGGCGGAGTTCAAATTAAATTGCTCGGCCAGCGCCTGCGACGAGATGGTCTTGATTCCCGCGGCGTGAAGCGCATTGAGGCAACGAAGGTAAACACTCAACCGGCTGGTTGTTAATTCTGATATCTTCTCGGACTTCATGAAGGAACCTGTCGCGGCAAGTATACCCTAAGCTCATTTACTAACCACAAAGGCGCGAAGGCACAAATTGAATTAAATTTTGTGTCTTAGTGTCTTTGTGGTTGAGTGTTACAATCCGGCCCGAATGATTGCGCATCTCAGCGGCACCCTGCTTTCCAAACAGGCGACGTCCGTGATCGTCGACGTTGGCGGCGTCGGTTATGAAGTCACGATCCCGCTCTCGACCTTCTACGATCTCGAGGACATGGGCGCGACCGTTCAACTGCGCATCTACACGCACGTTCGCGAAGACACATTGCAGCTTTTCGGCTTCAAAACAGCCCGCGAGCGTGAACTGTTTCTGAAGATCATTTCAGTGACCGGGATTGGGCCAAAGCTTGGCATTACGCTGCTATCCGGTATGACTGCCGACGAGATGATCGCGTCGATCAGAACCAACAACCTGGCGCGGTTGACGTTGATTCCGGGAATTGGTCGTAAGACGGCCGAACGGTTGATAATGGAACTGCGCGAGAAAGTGGCTGAGCTGTCGTCGGCACAGCTTGAAGAAGAATTGGGCGCGAAACCGGAAGCCGGTGAGCCGACCGAAGACGCGGTTCGCGCTGACGCTCTTTCGGCTTTGCTCAATCTCGGCTATCAGAGATCGTCAGCGGAAAAAGCAATAGATGCCGCGCTTGTTGAAGGCGGCGACATCACGGTCGAATCGATTTTGAGACGCGCTCTCAAGAAACTCGCACGGGTTTGAAAACGACATGTCTCCTGAGTCAATATCAGCGCGCGTGAAAGACACTCTTGCCAGCGACGAAGATCGCCAACTCGATCTGACGCTGCGCCCTACTCGCATCGACGAATACATCGGGCAGCGTCAGGTCAAGGAAAACCTCCGCGTGTACATGAAAGCCGCGCGTGGTCGTCGCGAAGCATTGGACCACGTGCTGCTTACCGGCCCGCCAGGACTCGGAAAGACGACGCTCGCAAATATCATCGCAAACGAGATGGGCGCCGAGCTGAGATCGACTGCCGGACCCGCAATCGAGAAAGCCGGCGACATCGCCGCGCTGCTTACAAACCTTCAGGAAGGCGACGTACTTTTCATCGACGAAATTCATCGCCTTTTACCCGCTCTGGAAGAAAAGCTCTATCCGGCAATGGAGGACTACCAGCTCGATCTGCTGATCGGTCAGGGCGCCGCGGCGCGTTCCATCAAACTCGAGCTGCCGAAGTTTACGCTGATCGGCGCTACTACGCGCGCTGGTCTGATCACCGCGCCTTTGCGCGGACGTTTCGGCATCGTCTTTCATCTAGACTTCTACCCGCACGAAGATCTCGAAATCATCTGCAAACGATCTGCTGAGATTCTCGGCGTCGAGATCGATAACGAAGGCGCGCGTGAGGTTGCACGGCGCTCGCGCGGCACACCGCGCATCGTCAACCGCCTGCTGCGAAGAGTCCGCGACTACGCTGAAGTGGATTATGATGGGCGTATCAACAAAGACGTCGCGAACGATGCGTTGAACCGAATGGAAGTGGATACGTATGGACTTGATGAGATGGATCGCAAACTGCTTTTGACGATCATCGAGAAGTTCAGCGGCGGTCCGGTCGGGCTGGGCACGATTTCAGCTTCCATTCACGAAGAGAAAGATTCAATCGAGGAGATTATCGAACCCTATTTGATTCAGATCGGATTTCTCGATCGCACGCCGCGCGGGCGTCTGGCGACACCGCTGGCGTACGATCATTTTGGTATTAAGCCCCCCGGTTCCAGAGTCCCCAGCCTGTTCGACCCCCGGTGAAAATGAGCCGCAGATTAACGCGGATGAACACAGATCAGAATAATGAATAAATCCGCGTTAATTTGCGTTCATCTGCGGCTATGAAACGCTTTCTTTCATTCTCGCGTCATTCATTCGGCGTTCGTAACCGGTCGCCCTGGACGTCGATGCTCGGGCATACGCTGCACCAGTTTCACGAGCACGATCTCTTCACCTCCGCGGCGGCCATGAGTTACTTCGGCCTGATGGCGCTCTTCCCCGCACTGCTCTTGATGCTCGCCATCAGCAACAAACTCGCCGCGGGCAGTGAATTGCTCTCGCACGCCGTCGACGTCTACCCCGGCTCAGCCAAATTTCTGCGCGACACAATCGGCGCATTTTCAGAGCTCAGCATCGGAGCAATCATCACTTGCGTGATCATCGTGCTGTGGGCCGGTTCGTGGGTCTTTGCGGTTGTCGAGCGGGCGGTAAATCGGATTTGGGGAACAACCTCGAGAACATTCCTGCACGGACGAGCGCTGACGGTCGGAATGGTTGGCATCATTGGATTGATACTTGCGCTCTCGGTGGTGTTCACGTCAGTCCTCGTTGCACTGCGCGAAATGACAGGCGGGCTTTCGCCGCGTCAAATCGCAAGATATCCACTGCTGATGTCGGTCGGCAGTGCGTTCTGGCAAGTACTGTTCTTCGCCGGCAGTTACCTGATTACGGTCGTCGTGTTTATTTGTATTTATAAGTTTATGCCACGCGCGGAGGTTACCTTGCGCGACACGCTGCCGGGCGCGTTTCTCGCCGGCCTGCTTTGGGAAATCGCGAAGTATATCTTCGCCGGGAGTCTGCAATATTTTCACTACGACGAGATCTATGGCTCGGTGGGCGCGGTGGTGGCTGTGCTGACGTGGAGCTACGTGTCGAGTTTGATAATGCTCTTCGGCGCCCAACTTACCGCGACCTTCCACTACGAACATCCTTCTTCATAGCTTTCATGCACATCTCAGAGTTTGATTACGAGCTTCCCGTAGATCTCATCGCTCAAACACCGCTCGAACAGCGCGACGCTTCGCGGATGCTCGTGCTCGATCGCGGCAAGCAAGACTGGTCCGATTCAAGCTTCAAAAACTTCACCGGTTATCTTCGATCAAACGATGTCGTGGTCGTGAACAACTCGCGCGTGATTCCTGCGCGACTGAGCGGGCATCGCGAGGAGACAGGCGGACAGGTCGAGATATTTCTGGTGCGCGAGATCGAGGCGGGTGTGTGGGAAGCTCTGGTCCGTCCGGGCGCGCGTTTGAAAAAAGGCGCGCGCGCAGTGTTCGGCAACGGCCGCTTGATTGCAGAAATGCTGGACGAACCAGGCGCGGAGCTTCGTCACGTGCGTTTTCATTGTGAAGGTTCGTTTGACGAGGCGCTGGCGGAGGTTGGTTCGACACCATTGCCGCCGTACATCAAGCGTCCGGAAGGCATCTCGGAAGAAGATCGCGAACGCTATCAAACAATCTATTCAAAGTCTCGCGGTGCGATCGCGGCACCAACGGCAGGACTGCACTTCACGCCTAAAGTACTCGAAGCAGTTGCAGAGATCGCTTCGATTGCGGAGGTCACACTACACGTCGGATACGGAACGTTTGAACCTGTTCGCGTCGATGACGTGGACCAACACTCAGTCAGCAGCGAACACTTCGAGATCTCCGACGCCGTCGCGCAAACAATCAATCACGCACGCGCCAACGGTGGAAGAATCATCGTCGTTGGGACCACTACAATGCGAGCGCTCGAATCTTCCGCGACCGAAGACGGGAGCGTTGTCGCAGGACGCGGCATAGCCAGCCTGACGATCAAACCCGGTTATCGATTTCGCATCGCCGACGCGCTGCTGACAAACTTTCACCTGCCACGCTCTTCATTGCTGATTCTCGTGAGCGCCTTTGCAGGGCGCGACTTTCTTTTGCGTGCCTACCGTCACGCCGTCGCGCAGCGTTATCGTTTTTACAGTTACGGGGATTGCATGTTAATCCTGTAGGCAGATAAACTAGCC
>DATENQ010000532.1:0-2986 GCA_035275005.1 Pyrinomonadaceae bacterium
GGGGCTGTTGGCGGAGGGGTTGAAGTTTTTCGACAACTAAGAGAAACAACTAAACACGCGATGATCAAGCAGGTGCGAACAGTCATCGCGCCTTATCTTATCAAACTCTTAGCAGATGGCGCTTCGCGATCTCAGCACGAACATCAGAAAACGTCAGCTCGCAAAGCCTGCCGCCGCTGAACAATGGCTCATTGGTTACGTCGGCAAGCGCGAATGGCGGTGCAGGGTAGTTGTCGAGCTCTTCGTCGGTTTCGAAGCTGGTTTCGGCGAGCACCAGTCCGAAGAGATCGCCGAGAAACATGTCGATCGAGAAGCTGCGGCCGTCGAGCTCGAATGGATAACGGTTCTTGCGAATCTCGTTGCTGTTAAAGATTGACGACAGGACTTCCGCTTCGAGCGCGTTGAGGTAAGTGTTGGTGATGATGGTGCGCGATAGATCGTCAGGGTTGGGCGCGAACTTTTGCGTAAACTTGACGGTCCACTTATTTGTGCGTGGCTCACGCACTTTGCGCAATCGCAGGCGCGAGCCGGTCATATAGTTGTCGGTGATCTGTAGATGCGGATCGGCGCGCGTCATTCCCTCCGGTAAATCGCGGAGCAGGTAACGTCGCTCACGCTCGACACGTGCGTACTTGCTGTCGGGGACAATCGTGTTCTGATCGGTAAGCTTAGCAACACCCATAGACAAAAATAAGCCGCAGATGAACGCAAATAAACGCTGATCAGCGTTTTTCTGCGTTCATCCGCGGCTAAAAATTTAGATTTTGCCGGCCTTCATGTCGGCCAGTCGCTTTTCGAAGTTTGTCGTATCGACCTTATCACTCTTCCCGCGCTGAACTGCCTGTTCGCCAAGCGCGATGGCCTCTTCTTTCTTCCCGGCCTTGTACAACGCGTTCGCCTTCGCGGAGAGGTTTTGGAAAGTCTCCTTCACCTTGATCGACTGGTCCAACCACTCCATTGCCAGCGCATCATCTGATGTGTCTTTGTTATTGAGCAGATAAACCGCGCCCTGCAGCCGTGTGCGCCAATCATCGGGTTTGGCGTTGCCGACGGTGGCTTTGAGTTTGGACATCGTCGTCGCCGCGACGTCCGCAACTTTAACCGTGAACGGAACGTTGATCTTTTCCCAGCGAATGTTTACCTGCGCCGAGTCGTCACCAACAGGATCGATATTGAACGCCAGCCATTCCTGGCTTTCGTTGAGCCACTGTGGCTTCGCTTTGACGCGCAACGTGTCCTTCGCCGGATCGTAGTTGAAGCTGCCCCACTGGTTCGCCGTGCCATTAAAGACGATCGTCCACTCATTTTTTGTCGGGATCGTGTGCAGGCTGTAAGTACCGGCGGCGAGTTTCTGGCCGTTGATCAAAACATCGTCAGTAACAGTGAACGTCGTCGCCTCGTTTGCGCCGGTGCGCCAAACGTGGTCATACGGAACGATGACGGCATCTTTTGGTCGCTCGTTCTGATTGTCGAGGGTGGCTTCACCCTGGGTCTTGGTTTGTTCCGGCAGTGGGTCACCCCAGATCTTTCGACCTTTCACGCCGGGCCGGCTGTAAGTGATCGTGATGTCGGTGACTCCGATTCTTTGCATCACGCTCGCAGATTGGCTCGGGCGCGGCACAGTGATCTGCGCGAATGCCGAAGCCGCGAAGCACAACACAAACAATACGGCGAAGAATGAAACAGAACTACGCTTCAGGGAACTCATGATCTTTCTCCTCGTGAATGGGTTTGCCGGGAATGATAGCAAAGAATAGGTCCTGGAGGACATATATGACCTATAATGATTTTGCTTCAGCTATCATTTTTCAGCCCAGAACCCTGGAGGACACATCGCATGGCTATCCGCATGTTTGGCCGCATCTCTCTCCCGCTCGCCCTGCTCTTCTGTTTTTTGGTTTTTTCCCCACAAACCGGAGCGCAAAACGGACACGGAGGCCAAACCCGACTCCTGCGCACACCGACAGTCAGCTCAACCCAGATCGGTTTCGCTTACGCAAACAACATTTGGATCGCGCCAAGAGCCGGCGGCAGCGCGCGACGGCTTACGAGTTTTCAGGGACAGACCGCAAACCCGCACTTCTCGCCTGACGGACGATTGATCGCGTTCAGCGGCGAGTATGCCGGCAACTTCGACGTCTACGTTGTTCCTTCGGAAGGCGGCGAGCCACGTCGATTGACCTGGCATCCGGGCGCCGACTTCGTTGAAGGCTGGACGCCCGACGGCAAATCAATCCTCTTTTCATCAAACCGCGCGACCTGGTCGCCGAGCGGCGCGCCGCGGTTTTGGACGGTCCCGGTTGAAGGCGGCGTGGAAGAACCAATGGCGTTGCCGCGCGCTTACCAGGGAAAAATCTCCGCGGACGGCACGCACGTCGCTTATCGCATGAACAATTCGTGGGACGAAGAACGTCGCAACTATCGCGGCGGACAAAATCGTCCGATCTGGATCGTCGATCTGAAAACCTACGATCTCGTCTCTCCACCGTGGACTGACTCGAAAGACGTTAATCCGGTTTGGGTTGACGACTCCGTCTTCTTCATCTCGGATCGCGACGGCGTGGCCAACGTTTGGGAGTATCAAACTAAAACCAAAAAGCTCGCGCAGATCACGAAGTTCACTGACTTCGACGTGAAGTCGATGGATTCCGGCGCGGGCACGATCGTCTTCGAACAGGCCGGCTACGTTCACGAGCTCGATCCGAAGAGCGGGAAAACAAAGATCGTGAACATCGTCGCAGCCGGTGATTTTCCGTGGATGATGCCAAACTGGGAAGACGTCTCGAATCGACTCAGCAACATGGCACTGTCGCCGACCGGCAAACGCGTCGTCGTCGAAGCGCGGGGCGAGATCTTCACGATCCCGGCTGACAAAGGCGACGTGCGCAACCTGACGAATTCGAGTGGATCGGCAGAGCGCGATCCGGCATGGTCGCCTGACGGCAAATTCGTTTCTTACTTCAGCGACAAATCAGGCGAGTACAAA
>DATENQ010000533.1:0-2619 GCA_035275005.1 Pyrinomonadaceae bacterium
TGGATCGGGATGAGCGTCGTCATCACCACCTACACGCTCGCGGGCGGTTTCATCGAAGCCGGCATGAACTGGTGGCAGGCGATGATCACGATCCTTCTTGGCAACACGATCGTGCTCATTCCGATGATTCTCAACGCGCATGCGGGAACGAAGTATGGCGTGTCGTTTCCCGTGCTCAGTCGCGCTGCGTTTGGCACGAAGGGCGCGAACGTGCCTGCAATGCTGCGCGCAATCGTGGCGTGCGGCTGGTTTGGAATTCAAACGTGGATCGGCGGTACCGCGATCGATGCGCTGTTTGGAAAGATGTTCCCTGCCTGGAATGCTCTCTCAACAACGATTCTCGACGTCGCCCTGCACACCTGGATCGCGTTCTTTTTGTTCTGGGGCATTCAGGTCTTCATCATTATGAAAGGCGTCGAAGGAATCAAACACCTCGAAACATGGTCCGCGCCATTACTGCTCGGCGGGGGTTTAGTTCTACTTATCTGGGCAGCGTGGCGTGCAGGAGGATTGGGCCATGTTTTGACTCAGTCGGCGGCGCTTCAGAAACAGCACGGTGAGTTCTGGCACATCTTTCCGGGAGCGTTGACGGCCTCAGTCGGTTACTGGGCCACTCTAAGCCTGAACATTCCCGACTTCACCCGTTACGCGCGCTCGCAAAAATCGCAGATGATGGGCCAGGCACTGGGCCTGCCATTGACGATGACAGCCTTTGCTTTCATCGGCGTCGCTGTCACCAGCGCAACGCTTCTGATTTACGGAGTGGCTATACCTAACCCAGTTGATTTAATGTCTCGTTTCGACAGTGTGCTGATCATACTGTTCGCGACCGCAGTTATCTTCGCGGCCCAACTCACGACCAACATGGCGGCGAATGTAGTCTCGCCTTCGAACGACTTTTCAAATCTGAACCCGCGACTCATCTCTTACGTGACGGGCGGCCTGATTACAGCCGTGATCGGAATCCTGATGATGCCGTGGAAGCTGATGGCTTCGATGGGCGCTTACATCTTCACGTGGCTCATCGGCTATTCGGGTTTGATGGGAGCAATTGCAGGGATCCTGATCTGCGATTACTGGGTGCTCAGGAAACAGCGTCTGGATCTGGCAGGTCTCTTTAAGACGGACGGGCCGTACACGTACAGCAACGGCTTCAACTGGCGAGCCATCGTTACGCTCGTTATCGCGATCCTTCCGGTAGTCCCCGGTTTTCTCCGCGCTGCAACCACGCCGGGCGGCCGGGTTGCCGATCCAAACTTCTTCGACAGCCTGTACACTTATGCATGGTTTGTTACTTTTGCCCTGGGATTCAGCATATACTACATCTTAATGAGGACCGCGAAGGGAGACTCACTTAATGCCACGAACGGTTAAATGCGCACTGATACAGTGTTCCAATGCAGCTTCCACCGATCTGCCGATCGACGAGATCAAACGGCTGAATATCGAGAAGCACCTGACCTTTATCGAGCAGGCCGCGAAGCAGGGCGTGCAGATACTGTGCATGCAGGAGATTTTTACGACTCCCTACTTCTGCGCCGAACAACAGCCGCGCTGGTATGAAGCGGTGGAACGCATCCCGGATGGTCCAACCGTGCGGTTAATGCAGGAAGTCGCGAAGGAACATGGCATGGTCATCATCGTGCCAATCTATGAAGAAGAGCTCACCGGTATCTACTACAACACCGCCGCAGTGATTGATGCGGACGGCAAGTATCTCGGCAAGTATCGCAAGAACCACATTCCGCACGTGAATCCGGGCTTCTGGGAGAAGTTTTACTTCCGTCCGGGCAATCTCGGTTATCCGTGTTTCGACACGGCTTTCGCGCGCGTTGGAGTTTACATTTGCTACGATCGTCACTTCCCTGAGGGCGCGCGAGCACTCGGTTTGAACGGCGCCGAGATCGTTTTCAACCCGTCGGCAACAGTGGCTGGACTTTCCGAGTATCTGTGGCGTCTGGAACAGCCGGCGCACGCGGTTGCAAATGGTTACTTCATCGGCGCGATCAATCGCATCGGTCACGAGCAGCCGTGGGACATCGGCGAGTTTTACGGTCAAAGTTATTTCTGCGATCCGCGTGGGCAGTTTGTCGCGGAGGCGCCGCGCGATAAAGACGCGCTCGTCGTAGCCGACCTTGATCTCGACAAGATTCGCGAAGTACGAAACACGTGGCAATTCTTCCGCGACCGCCGGCCGGACTCGTACGGCGCCCTCGTCGCAGACTGAATCCGTCCGTTAAGGAGTTTTAATTTATGGATCTATCCATCACCGTCAACGGCATGAAGTTCCCCAATCCGTTCGTGCTCGGCTCGGGACCGCCGGGAACGAACGCACGCGTGCTTGCGAAGTCGTATGACGCGGGTTGGGGCGGCGCTGTTGCGAAAACCGTCAGTCTCGAATCGGCGAAAGTGGTAAACGTTGTTCCTCGTTACGGGAAGCTGCGTTCGAGATCGACGGGAGAAGTTATCGGCTTCGAGAACATCGAGCTGATCTCGGATCGACCGATAGACGTCTGGCTCGATGAGTTTCGGCAGGTCAAGAAAGAGTATCCGAACAACATTCTCATCGCCTCGATCATGGAGGAGTATGAGAAGAGTCGCTGGCAGGAATTAGTGCGC
>DATENQ010000534.1:0-7347 GCA_035275005.1 Pyrinomonadaceae bacterium
ATAGGCGCTACGCTCCTACCTTTCTACACGCTTCGTCTTGCTGCTAATAACTCAGTGGTCTTAGTTCCCGTATCCAATGCTTTAGAAGTTGGCCTGCGCGCCCCAATCTCATCGGGTGAGTGTGACATGCTTTTCAAAGCATTAGCAGATGATTTCTCTTCCCCCGCTAATGATTGGAAGGATCGCTTCAAAGAATTCTCGGAAAAAATGCGGACCGGCGATATCTTCGAGGTTGCCGAAGTGCTCAAGCATTTAACCTATTTGAGCAATCTTAAACCCCTCTCTTTTCGCGAACAACGGATGCTCGAACGCGCACGTTATCTCGTAGTGTCGGAGTTGGCAGCAGTGTGTCGCCAGCCCGAGTGTAATATCGAACCTCGCGTCGATCAGGCACTCGCTCGTGCCCACAGCAAACACGACCGGCGGCCGATCCGCGCTCGCGCAGCCGGGGCGACTGTCGGACACTGAAACACTACCAACTAAGCCAGAGCTTTTAGCCACAGGTGACACCGATAAATAAGATCAGTATTTTATCTGTGTAAATCCGTGGCTAAAAAATGGACGGACACTCAGCCAGCACGATAGTTATAAAACTCCTCGCAGTTCTTTTGCTGGTGGCTGCCAACGGCTTCTTTGTCGCCGCTGAGTTTGCACTCGTAGGAGTGCGCTCTTCGCGGATCGAGACTCTCGCAGCCTCAGGCAGCCGCACGGCGAAACGCCTGCTGGGATTGCTGCAAAACCTCAACGCTTACCTGTCAGCCTGCCAACTGGGAATCACGCTCGCTTCGCTTGCACTCGGTTGGGTTGGTGAACCGGCAATCGCTCGCTTGCTGGAAGGTCCGCTCTCCGGTTTGTCGGATACCTGGCGACACGCCATTGCCTTCGCTATCGGATTCTCAATCATCACGTCGCTGCACATCGTTTTGGGTGAACAGGCGCCGAAGCTGATGGGTCTCGCGATGGCTGAAAGGGTCGCGCTGGCGGTGTCGCTGCCGCTGCAACTCTTCTATCGCGTTTTCAGTTTGCCGATACGTTTGCTCGACTGGGCCAGTGCGCGCACTGTCAATCTCTTCGGAATCCAGGCCACTTCAGAACACGCCTCAATCTACACGGAAGAAGAGTTGCGCAAGCTTATCGACATGTCGCGCGAGAGCGGTCACTTGCGCGCGGAAGAGCGGCGTTTGATTGATCGTGTGTTTGAGTTTTCTGACACGGTGGTGCGCGAGGCTATGGTGCCGCGCACGGAGATGGCTGCCATTCCGAACACGTGTAACCTCGAAGAGATCACGAAAGCGTTTGACCAGCATCGTTACTCGCGTCTGCCCGTGTACCGGGAGTCGTTTGACGACGTGTGTGGCTTCATCCACAGCAAAGACGTAATGCCGTACCTGCTGCATCCGGGAAAATTCAAGCTCGAAGATGTTTTGCAGCCGCCGATGTACGTCGTCGACACGGCGCGGCTCGAACACGTCCTGCGCCAGATGCAAAAGGCAAAGATGCACTTCGGCTTCGTTGTGGACGAACACGGTGGGCTCGAAGGCATCATCACGCTCGAAGACCTGCTCGAAGAGATCGTCGGCGATATCTCTGACGAACATGACGAGGAAGTTAACGAGCAGATCACGGAAGTCGATAAGGGTACCTACGTGCTGGACGGTGGACTGGCGGTAAGAGATCTCAATCGACGTCTGAAACTCTCGGTCCCTGAATCCGAAGGTTACACGACGATTGGCGGTTTCCTGATGACTGAAGCCGGTCACGTTCTCAAGCCCGGGGAAGTGGTGCAGCACGATGGTCTGATTTTCAAGATTGAGCGCGTTGAGAAGCGTCGCGTGAGAAGAATTAAACTCGAGATACAACAAACTGATGGAGAAGGGGAGATAAAGGATGAGCTGGATCGAGCACGTTCAGGCACGGGAGATACTGGACTCGCGCGGTAATCCGACCGTCGAAGCGGAAGTGATTTTGGCCGATGGTGAAAGAGGACGTGCCGCAGTTCCTTCCGGCGCATCAACGGGGGAAAACGAAGCAGTCGAGCTTCGTGACGGAGACAAGAAACGCTACGGCGGCAAGGGCGTACTCAAAGCGGTTCAGAACGTCAACGAGATCATCGCCCCCGCCCTGCAAGGCTTCGACGCGCTCGACCAGGCCGAAGTCGATCGCGCGCTGATCGAGTTAGACGGCACCAAAAACAAATCCAAGCTCGGAGCCAATGCCCTGCTCGCGGTTTCGATGGCCACCGCGCGGGCGGCTGCGGCGCAGCTTGAGCTCCCGCTTTATCGATACCTCGGTGGTCCAAACTCACGCACTCTGCCAGTGCCGATGATGAACATCGTCAACGGCGGCGCACACGCTGACAACAATGTCGACTTCCAGGAGTTCATGGTCGTTCCATCGGGTGCGGCGACGTTTAGCGAAGCTTTGCGCATCGGCGCCGAAGTCTTTCATCAACTCAAATCGGTTTTGAAGGGTAAGGGTTACGCGACGAGCGTCGGTGACGAGGGCGGTTTTGCTCCGAATCTGAAGTCGAACGAGGAGGCGATCGAAACGATTCTCGAATCGATCGTGAAGGCTGGTTACAAGCCGGGCACGGATTGTTTGCTCGCGCTCGATCCGGCGGCGAGTGAGTTTTACGACGGCAAGCGATATGTTTTCAAGAAGAGCGACAAACGAAAGCTGACGAGTGAAGAGATGGTGGCGTACTGGAAAGCCTGGTGTGATAACTATCCCATCATCTCGATCGAAGACGGCATGGCAGAAAACGATTGGACCGGATGGAAGCACATGACTGACGAGCTCGGCGAGAGGGTGCAACTCGTCGGCGACGATCTCTTCGTTACGAACACGGAGTTTCTGCAAAAAGGGATCGATATGGGCGTGGCCAATTCGATCCTGATCAAAGTCAACCAGATCGGCACGCTTACTGAAACACTCGATTGCATCGAGCTCGCGCAAAGAAACCGTCGCACGACGATCATCTCGCATCGCTCCGGTGAGACCGAAGATCCGTTTATCGCCGATCTCGCCGTTGCCACCAACGCCGGACAGATCAAAACCGGATCCCTTTCGCGCACCGATCGCACGGCAAAGTACAATCAATTGTTGCGTATCGAAGAAGACCTCCGTGGGGCCGCGCGCTTCCCCGGCCCCACGGCTTTCCATCAAGGGCCACAAAAAGGCACAAAAGGCACAAAAACATTAACGCAGCGGAGGGGCTAAACAAATTTTTCTCAATTGGTCATGACTTTGTAGAAAATCTTCTTTGTGCATTTTGTGCCTTTTTGTGGCTAAAAACTATGACTAAGAAAAAGGGACCAATAGCGCTGATTGTCATCGATGGTTGGGGTTATTCCGCGGCGCGTGAGGGTAATGCGATCGTCCTCGCCGAAACGCCTTTCTACGACGAGCTCTCCGAGAAGTATCCGAGCACGCTGCTCGAAGCTCACGGCTCACGCGTGGGGCTGCCTACCGGCGTGATGGGAAATTCAGAAGTCGGTCACTTGAACATCGGCTCGGGTCGTGTGATTCGCATGGACGTCTCGCTGGTGGACCACGAGATCGACACTGGCGCGTTTTTTCAAAATAAAGTTTTGACAAAAGCCATGGAAGACGCGCGTGGTAAGGCGCTGCACTTGATGGGGCTCTTGTCTGACGGCCAGGTCCATTCATCACTGACTCATCTTTACGCATTACTCAAGATGGCCAAAAACCACGGCCTCGAACGTGTCTACATCCACTGCTTTCTCGATGGCCGAGATACGCCGCCGGCTTCCGGAGCCACTTACATCGCGACTCTTCAGCGCAAGCTTCTCGAAATCGGTTGCGGCGAGATCGCCACGGTCGTCGGCCGTTATTACGCGATGGATCGCGACAAGCGTTGGGAAAGAACACAACGCGCTTACGACCTTTTGACGAAAGCGATCGGTTCACACGCGAACGACCCGATTGCAGCGATCCAGGAGTCGTACGAGCATGGCGTTACTGACGAGTTTGTTGAGCCGATCGCGATCGTGCGTAAAGATTTGAGCCCGGTAGCGACGATCAAAGACGACGACTCGGTAATCTTCTTTAACTTCCGTCCCGATCGCGCGCGGCAGTTAACCAGAGCCCTCACGGTTCCCGGCTTTAACGAATTTCCCGTTCCCGATCGACCGCGCGTCGAGTATGTCTGCTTTACGATGTACGACACGACGTTCGACCTTCCGGTCGCGTTTCCACCGCGACAACATCACAACGTCCTCGCGGAAGTTTGGGGCAACACAGGGGTGCGCAACTACCGGATGGCTGAAACCGAGAAGTACGCGCACGTCACTTACTTCTTCAACGGAGGCGTCGAAAAAGAGTATCCCTGCGAACAGCGTCTGCTGGTGCCGTCGCCAAAGATCGCGACGTACGATCTGCAACCGGAGATGTCCGTTTTCAAAGTGACGGACAAAGTACTGCGCGGCATTGACGAGGGCGAGACAGACGTTTTCGTGATCAATTTTGCGAATCCTGACATGGTGGGCCACACGGGCAAACTGGACAAGACGATCGAGGCTTGCCAGTACGTTGATAACTGTCTTGGTTGGATCACGAAGCGCATACGCCAGGCGCGCGGCATCACGCTGATCACTGCCGATCATGGCAACGCCGAGCAGATGATCGACCCGACAACCGGCAGCCCGCACACCGCGCACACGACAAACCCGGTACCTTTTCACTTGATTGACGAAGAATCGATCGGCATGCAGTTGCGCAGTGGCGGCGCCCTCGAAGACGTAGCCCCAACGCTGCTCGGTCTGTTGGGAGTCGACAAACCATCCGAGATGACGGGACGCGATTTAAGAGAACTTTAGCCGCAGATTTTCGCAAATAAACGCGGATCTGCGTTTGTCCGCGAAAATCTGCGGCTTAAAAACATGGCATTCGATCCGCGCAACATACTCGTCATCGATTTTGGTCAACTCGGCGATGTCGTAATGAGTTTGCCGGCGCTGCGCGCGGTCCGCGAACGATTTCCGAACGCGCAGATCACCGTCGCGGTCGGTAAGCCTGGCAAAGAGCTGCTGAGTCTGTCGAATTACGCCAACGAGATCCTGGAAGTGGATCGTGTAGGACTGCGCGATGGCCCAACCCTCGTTTCAATCGGCCGCATCCTGAAGCTCGTTTCCACCGTCCGCAAAGCAAAGTTTGATTTCGTCATCGACCTTCACAGTTACTACGAAACAAACCTGCTCGGGTTTTTCTCCGGAGCGCGTCATCGACTCTACTCGCGCCGTGAGACAAATCGCTCCCTCTACTTCCTCGCCAACTTCAAACCGCAACCCGTAAAAGAATCTGAGAAAACCCACCTCGTCGATCGTTACCTCGACGTAGTAAAGCCGCTCGGCATTCAGAATCCTTCAAGGACTCCGGTGTTGAAGACAAGCGCCGCGGACGCGTCATCCGTCGAAGCGCTGCTGAAAAAGGAGCACGCCCAGTCCGGTGAACTACTGGCCGGCATCTTTCCGGGCGCCGGCAACAGCAGCCGCATCTGGCCCCTGGAACACTTTGCTGAGCTCGCGGATCACCTCCGACGAAACCACATGGTGCGGATCATCGTCTTCGCCGGACCGGAAGAGAGACAGATGGTGCCCCGGATGCGAAAAGTCTTTCCGGCCGGGACGATCTTTTTTGACCGCCTGACCATCCCCCAACTTGCAGCAGCGCAAGCCCGTCTGACCGTCTTTGTCTCAAACGACACCGGCCCGGTGCATATTGCCGCAGCGGTCGGAACGCCCGTCGTGGTCATCATGGACCGTCTGGATCCCCACTGTTTCACCCCGGTCGGCACTGAGCACCGGCTCATTTACGGTCCCTCGGTGGCCAGTATTTCGGTCGATAAAGTCTATAAAGCCGCCCACGAACTGCTCGCCCTCAGCCGGACCGACCACCTCTTTCGAGTCGATCAACCGACGTAGAACGGTTTGTAGGGGCGGCACTCCGTAGCCCGTCGTCCGCCTCAATCCCGGAACGGGCGGCCACGGAGTGCCGCCCCTACAATTACGCCCAATAAATTGCTATAGACAAACATCGTTAAACTTCGTTAATATCGCTTGGGCTCGTTAGGTGCGCCCGCCTCACGATTCTTTCCAAAGTTGGCCTGCCTCAGCGAATTTATGGAGAAAACTGATGCTTAGAATGTTGAAGAGATTATGCTTAATCACGCTTTGCCTGATGGTTTTGGGCGCTTCCGCAAGTGCTCAGTCCAGCCTGACGGCCAAAGCCAGTAGTGCCCCCGCCGTTACCCCAGCGGCTGAAAGCGACAGGTCCCGCGACGGTTTGATTGGCCCAGTTCGCCGCGTTCGCACCGAAATTGCCAAGCTGTTGACGGCAGATGGACGCCAGGCCGAGGACAAACACGCGCTTGTCGAACTCGTTGCCTACGACATCAAGGGCAACAAGATCGAAAACCAGTATTTCCCGATCGCCGGCGCCACGCTGACCGGCAAGGAAGTCTACAAGTACGACGAAAAAGGAAATATCAGTGAGATGACCATGCTCAACCCTGACGGGACGTTGTTGAGCAAGGAAATCTACAAGTACGAGTTTGACTTCGCGGGTAACTGGAACAAGATGACGACGTCGGTGGCTGTAGTTGATGCGCGTGGCATCACTTTCGAACCAACCGAAGTGACCTATCGCTCGATCATGTATTACCTCGACGAGAACATGGTGAAGATGGTCACGCCTGGTGCAGCAGCAACCACGCCGCAGCCCGTAGCTCCAGCGACGACTCCGGTTACCAAGCCCGCGGAAACGAAGCCCAACTCGGCGGCAGCGAACAAACCGAAAGACAACAAAAAGATTCCCAACGCGCCAGAGTTACCGTTAGCTTCCAATACGGCGACTAGAATCGCGTCTGGTCCAATTGACGTAAAAACTCCGGCCGTCAATCCCAGCCAGGAAGCGATTCGCGTGATGCTGGATTCCGAACCGCCTCCGAGCCCTGGTCCAAAGCCGATTCTCAAACCGGTTTCGGGTGGAGTTCTCAACGGCACTGCCGTCCTGCTGCCACCGCCTGCTTATCCTGACGCCGCGAAGCGCATGAGAGTGCAGGGCGTGGTTACGGTCGACGTGATTCTCGACGAGACCGGCAAAGTGGTTGCGGCAAACGCGTCGAGTGGTCCAACCGTCCTGCGAGACGCCGCGGTCCAGGCGGCACTGAAAGCGAGGTTTTCTCCCACAAAGCTTTCCGGCCAACCGGTAAAAGTCTCCGGCGTGATCAACTACAAGTTTGCGCTGGTTACTCCCTAACCTACCTCGTGGCGCGCCGGACGCTTACGGCGCGCCATTCTCCCCCTCGTTAAAACAAGCAAGCTCTTT
>DATENQ010000535.1:0-11586 GCA_035275005.1 Pyrinomonadaceae bacterium
GGTGGAATGGACGGGCGGCCACGGAGTGCCGCCCCTACAAAGACCCAAGTGAGTAAATCATGTCAGCAGTAACTGTAGAACCAGATGCAGCGCCGTTTGAACCACTGACTCTGCCGCACGCGGAGCCGTGTGTAATCGTGATCTTTGGCGCGACCGGCGATCTCACGCGGCGCAAGCTGATGCCGGCGTTGTGCCGTTTGTTGGGCCAGGGCAGCCTCGACGGCGTGCAGATTCTCGGTATCGGCCGCAGTGCCATGAGCAAGGATGAGTTTCAGGCATTCGTGCGTGACGCTCTCACAAACTCAAAGAAGATCGAGCATCTCGACGAAGATCACTGGCGCAAGTTTTCCGAGCGTCTTCACTACATGGCGGGCGAGCTTGACGACGATCAAACGTATCGCGCCATCCAGGCGCGTATCGAAGAGCTCGTAGCCGAAGGCGCGAGCAAGAACCGTCTCTTCTACATGGCCACTCCGCCATCGCTCTTCCCCGTGATCGTGAAACACCTCGGTGATGCAGGTCTCGCACAGGAAGACGAACAGTGGAGCCGCGTCGTGATCGAAAAACCGTTCGGCCGCGATCTCGAATCGGCCAAAGCACTGAACCTCGAAATCTCCAAAGTACTCAAAGAGAGCCAGGTCTATCGCATCGATCACTATCTCGGCAAAGATACGGTTCAAAACATTCTCGTATTTCGTTTCGGCAATTCGATGTTCGAGCCGATCTGGAATCGCAACTACGTCGACCACGTCGAAATCACTGCCGCGGAATCAGGCAGCGTCGGCACGCGCGCCGGATACTACGAAGAGTCGGGCGCACTGCGCGACATGGTCGCCAATCATCTCCTGCAACTGCTGACGCTCACCGCGATGGAACCGCCCGTCGCGTTTGACGCTGACTCTGTGCGTGAAGAGAAAGTGCAGGTGCTGCGATCGATTCGTCGTATGAAACCGGAGCAGGTTGCCGAGCGCACCGTGCGGGCGCAGTATGGACCAGGCACAATCGACGGCCAGAAGATCAAAGGTTACAAAGAGGAGGAAGGAGTTCGTAAAGATTCGCAGACTGAGACCTACGCTGCAGTTGAGTTCAACATTTCAAACTGGCGCTGGTCGGGAGTGCCGTTTTACGTACGTACCGGCAAAAGCCTGGCGCGCAATCTCACGGAGATAGCAGTACACCTGAAACCCACGCCGCAGGCCCTGTTTGCGCGCACGCCGAAAGAAGAGATCGATCCGAACGTGATCGCGTTGCGCCTGCAACCAAACGAGGGAATCACGGTGATGTTTGGCGCCAAGCGTCCGGGCTTTGAAATGCAGACGACCACGGTCAACATGGATTTCTGTTATCAAAGGGCGTTTGGCGTTGAGTCGCCGGACGCTTACGAGATGCTGTTGCTGGACGTGATGCAAGGTGACGCGACGTTGTTCATTCGCGGTGATGAGGCCGAACACCAGTGGCGCTTGATCACTCCGATTGAAGAGGCGTGGGCCAACACCGGCCTGCCAAAATTGGCGACGTACGATGCGGGCAGTGAGGGACCACCCGAAGCTGCTGACCTGCTAATCGGAAATGGTCACCACTGGCGATCTCTACAAGACAAACACGGATGCGACTAATCAACCTGTTCTCTGTGCAATATTGAATAGAACAGAGGGGCTTGCCCCCGCTCTCACCACAGCGAGGGCAAGCCGCTCTTCCTGACTTGTTCTATTAGAGGAATTACCTGTGGCCTAAATTCGTTATGACTGCGGCCAGCTCGAACCGATCGACAGGCTTCGCTAAATGAACCTGGTAACCTTCTGACAAAGCACGCACACGATCTTCCGTGCGCGCATAAGCCGTCAACGCCAGCGCTGGAGTTTGCCCGCCGCGCTCTTTCGGCAACGCGCGAACTTTCTTGATCAGTCCGTAGCCGTCTTCCACCGGCATGCCGATGTCGGCGATCAGCACGTCCGGTTTCCAGCTCTCAACGGATTCAAGACCTTCGCGCGCGGAACTGACCGCTACCACCTGCGCGCCGCAGCGCTCGAGCATCGCGCTCAACAGCGTGCGCGCATCGATCTCGTCGTCCACGACCAGTACACGCAATCCTGAGAGCGACGATGGTTGGTGGTCACGCGATTCCGTCACCGCGACTGCCGGTTGCTTTAACTCCTCCGGCGACGGTTGTTCGCTGGCAGTCATCGCCGGCAACCTGACAGTGAAACTCGAGCCCTGGTTCGCCCCGGGACTCTCGGCCCATGCAGTGCCGCCGTGCAGTTCCACCAGATGTCGGACGATTGCGAGTCCGAGACCCAATCCACCGTAGTTTCTCGTCGTCGAACCGTCGGCCTGGCGAAAGCGATCGAAGACGTGCGGGAGGAAGTCTTTATTGATCCCGATGCCGGTATCTTTCACTACTACTTCCACGTGCGAATTGATGCGTTGTAACGTCACCTGGACCAGACCGCCCTTGCGCGTAAACTTCACGCCGTTCGACAACAGGTTCCAAACCACTTGCTGCAGCCGTTCGCGATCGCCGAACACTGGACCAACGTGCGGTTCGAGCAACACTTGCAGGCGAATTCCCTTGGCTTCCGCGGTAGGCCGGATACTCTCAGCCGCGGCTTCGATCACTGAGTCAAGTTCACAGGCGACGAATTCGAGACGCAGCTTGCCGGTAATGATGCGCGAGACTTCCAGCAGGTCGTTGATCAACTGGCATTGCGAGTTGGCGTTGCGAAAGATCGTTTCGATGGCCTGTTGACGCTTCTCCGGTTCCACTTCACCGTGCACCAAGAGATCGGCCCAACCCATGATGGCCGTCAGCGGCGTGCGCAGCTCGTGCGAGAGCGTAGACAGAAACTCATCTTTGACGCGGTTCGCGGCTTCCGCTTCCAACCGCGCTTCCTTCTCACGCTTCAACGCCTTGCGTCGCTCGGTCGCATCATGGGCCATGCCGCGCACGATTGGTGTCTCGACGCCCTCCGTGCGCAGCGTGTTGTAATACTCCCAGAGCCTCGTCTCGCCGGTGGCGGTGCGGACTTTCATCACACCGCGCGCCGATCCTTCAGTTATGACTGTGCGCAGGTATTCGTCAAACTGCTGGCGGTATTCAGGCAAAAGACCGTCGCGAATGTTTATGCCTACGAGCGAGTCTTGCGGGTAACCCAAAACTCGCGCCGCCCACGGATTGACTGACAACACGCGGCCTTCCAGATCGTGAGTGCAGATCAGTTCGTGACTGTTGTCCACCAAATCGCGGTAACGATCTTCACTGATCCGCAGCGCGGTCTCCGCTTTCTTACGTTCGGTGACGTCGTGGACGAGGACGAACTCGGCCGGTCTGCCGCCGAACGTTAACCGGCTCGACGTTATATCGACGTTAATGACGGTGCCGTCTTTTTTGCGGTGTCGCCATTCGCCTGCGTTTGAAACATCGTCGCTGTCGTTGGCGAGATAGTTCTCTAGTAGCTGAATGTCTTCCCGAGGTCGAATATCTTTGATAGTCATCTCGAGGAACTCAGCGCGCGAGAAGCCGTAATGGCGCACCGCTGCATCGTTCACTGCGAGAAAGCGAAGTGTCGTCAGATCGTAGACCCACATCGCCTGCGGATTCGATTCAAACAACAAACGATACTGCGCTTCCGATTTGCGCAGCGCTTCTTCAATACGCCGCGCGACTGTTACGTCCAGCACGAGCGAGAGCACTGAAACGAGCTTGCCTTCTTTGTAAAGCGCGGAGTTGTACCACTCGCAATGGAGAATCGAACCAAGCTTGGTGTAATTGCGATTGCGCGAGATGCCGTGTCGTTCTTCTCCCTGGTTTTGTCGGTGACTCACCTGATTGACGACGTCGTAATCCTCCGCAACGACAAACTCCCAATCATTGAAACGCTTGCCGAGCACTTCTTCAGCTTTCCAGCCAAAGAGTTTTTGTGCTGCCGGAGACCAGCGCAGTACTTTGAACTCGTGGTCCCATTCGATCACGGCGAGCGGCGTGTTCTCGACGTGAAAGGCAAGACGTCTGTGTTCGTCGAGCGCGGACGCTTCCGCGATCTTGCGGTCAGTCACGTCGCGAACGATCGCAACACCGCCGACGACTTCGCCCCTTTCATCGTGACGCGGCGAGTAGTAGCCGTCGAAGAAACCGTTGCGACCGGATTGAGGAATGACGTAAGGACGGTTTTCGGCAACTACGCTTCTGCCCGCGAGCGCTTCACGGTAATATTGGTCTTCGCCGGTTTCTTGCAGGCAGGAGAATAGATCGAACGCGCACTTTCCGAGTACGTCTTCGCGTTTCACCCCAGAGATGCGCTCCATCGCGCGGTTCCAGGTGGTGTAGCGGAACTCGCGGTCGAAGGCGAGAATGCCGTCTAAGTTTGACTCGAGCAGGCACTTGAGAAACAGTTCTTGTTCTTGGGGCTCGTATGACATCGGTTTTTAAGGAAGACTCTCTTGGAAAGAGGAAAAAGTTAGCACATTTAACCATCGCCGGTAATTATTGGCAATCTCTCGGCGCTCTCTGCGTATCTCTGCGGCCTCTGCGTCGAAATAGCCAATTAACGCAGAGAACACAGAGATACGCAGAGGCCGCAGAGGATTTCTCAATAAGCACTATTCAATCTTAGATATGAAACTGTTCCAGCAAGCGCCTCCAACGTTAGGGAATCAATATGACGACGATCGCGTTTTGCGTTCGTATCTCGATCATGTTCTGCCCCGTAACATGCTGGAAGAAGTCGAGGCATCACTCAGGGAAATGGGGCGCCTCGCGGGCGCCGATCTTTACGAGCTCCAGTTAGCCGACCGCTTGAATGAGCCAACGTTAACGCAATGGGACGCCTGGGGAAATCGCATCGACAAGATCGAAGTGACACCCCTGTGGCGCCTCGCTGAGCGGATCGCCGCCGAGCATGGCGTCGTCGCCACGGCGTACGAGCAAAAGCACGGCAGTCTCTCGCGAGTACATCAATGCACCCTCGCTTACCTCTTCACTCCTTCGACTGACATCTACAGTTGTCCCCTCGCGATGACCGACGGCGCCGCCCGCACGCTTCTCAACTCCGGCAATCAAGAGCTGATCGATCGCGCCGTGCCGCACTTGATTACGCGCGATCCGAACGAGTTTTGGACTGCCGGGCAGTGGATGACTGAGCTCACGGGCGGCTCTGACGTTGGTCTTTCGGAGACGATTGCAAAACCAGAAACCGATGCTAGAACTTTTCGTCTATACGGCCGCAAGTGGTTCACTTCCGCGATCGCTTCTCAGATCGCGCTCACGCTCGCGCGCCCGGAAGGTAACGCTCCCGGCGGTCGCGGCCTCGCGCTCTTCTATCTCGAAACGAGAGACGAACACGGCCGTCCGCGAAATATTCAGATCAATCGTCTGAAAGACAAGCTGGGCACGCGAAAAGTGCCGACTGCTGAATTGACATTGGACGGAACCCCGGCGCAGCTCGTGAAAGAACCGACCGACGGCGTGCGCAACATCGCGCCGCTGCTCAACATCACTCGTCTCTGGAACGGTATCAGCGCCGTGTCGTTGATGCGGCGCGGTCTCGCGCTGGCTTCGGACTACGCGCGCAAACGTGTCGCCTTCGGCGCGCCCCTCTCAGAAAAACCTTTGCACCGCGATACGCTCGCCACGCTCCAGGCAGAGACGGAAGCTGCATTCCATCTTGCCTTCTACGTCGCCGAGCTAACCGGACAGAGCGAGACCTCCGAAATTTTGGAACACGACGCGCGATTACTACGAATTCTTACTCCGGTGATGAAACTCACGACTGGAAAACAGTCCGTGATGGTTGCGAGTGAAGTTCTCGAAACTTTTGGAGGCGCTGGTTACGTAGAAGACACCGGCCTTCCGGTCCTTTTACGCGACAGTCAGGTGCTTCCGATTTGGGAAGGAACGACGAACGTGCTGGCGCTCGACACGCTGCGCGCGCTGCACGGCAGCGATAATGGTTTGGCGCCGTTTGAGTCCGCAATAACGCGTTGCCTCGAAATTGTTCAGGATTCACGGCTCGCGGACGCCGTACGCGTCGTCCGATCAGCGTTGGATCATGCGACCAGTTGGTTAGTGGACGCGGAGCATGCTGGCCCGGAAGTGATGGAGGGAGGAGCACGCCGTTTCGCCCTCACTTTAGGCCGCACTATGGAATTAGCGTTGCTCATCAAGTACGCGCAATTGTCACATGATTGCGCTGCCGCGCGACGCTTTGCCAGTTCCGGTATCGATCTTATCGTCGACTACGATGAATTTATTTAGCCCCAGATTTACGCAGATTAACGCCGATTTTTGATCAGCGTTTATCTGCGTGAATCTGCGGCCCAAACTCGAAAGGAAGGATTGTAATGAACCGCGATAAACGTATTTCACTACTAATTCTGACGTTGCTCGTTGCTGCGTCCACTGCGTTGGGACAGCCCGCGAAACATGCGCAGCCCGTGAAGGAGTACACCATCGAGCAGTTCATGAACACTGTTCGCATCGGCGGCAGCTCCTTCTCGTCAGACGAAAAGTCGATCCTGTTTCACAACAACAAGACCGGCATCTTTAACGTCTACTCGGTTCCGGTGACTGGCGGCGCCGCGACCCAGTTGACCAACTCAGCCAAAGAAAGCACGTTCGCGGTTTCGTATTTTCCGTCCGACGCGCGCTTTATTTACACGTACGATCGCGGCGGCAATGAGAACAGCCATCTCTACCTGCGCGAGCTCGACGGCACCGAACGCGATCTCACGCCCGGCGACAAGGTGAAAGCAAACTTTCACGGCTGGAGTCGCGATCGCAAGTCGTTCTTCTACTCCACGAACGAACGCGACGCACGGTTCTTCGACATCTATGAAATGCCGATCGACAGTTTCAAACCGTCATTGGTCTACAAAGACGAAACCGGTTATGGACTCGGCGCCATTTCCGATGACAAGAAATTCATCGCATTCCAAAAGAGCGGAGGTTCGGCAGCCGACTCAGATATTTATCTCTACAACACTGCGACCAAAGAGTTGAAGAACATCACAACGCACACCGGCGACGTGGCAAACTCACCGGAAACGTTCGATATCAACTCCAGGTATCTTTACTACCTCACTGATACTGGCAGTGAGTTCAGCTATGTTGCGCGTTACGACCTTGCGACCGGCAAAAGTGAAGTCGTTGAGAAGGCGCCCTGGGACGTTTCGTACACATACTTTTCTGAAAACGGAAAGTATCGCGTGACTGCGGTTAACGAAGATGCGCGCACGCGAATCAAGATCTACGACACAGCGACGGGCAAGCTCGTCTCGTTGCCGCAACTTCCGAACGCCGACATCACCGGCGTGAATATCTCGCGCAGCGAAAAGCTGATGGCGTTTTATCTGAACGGCGATCGCAGCCCGAGCAATCTTTATGTTTACGACTTCGGCACGAAGAAGGCGACGAAGTTAACGGACAGTCTGAATCCTGAAATCAATACCGCCGACCTCGTCGACTCCCAGGTGATCCGCTACAAGTCATTCGACGGCGTCGAGATTCCTTCGATTCTTTACAAGCCGAAACAGGCGAGCGCACAGAATAAGGTGCCGGCGCTGGTGTTGGTGCATGGTGGTCCGGGCGGGCAGACGCGCGTCGGCTACAGTGCTCTCACGCAGTATCTCGTGAATCATGGTTACGTGATCCTCGGAGTCAACAATCGCGGCTCGAGCGGTTATGGCAAAACGTTCTTCACGTCTGATGATGGCAAGCATGGACGTGAACCGTTATGGGACTGCGTTGAGGCGAAGAAATATCTTGCGTCGCTCGGCTATGTTGACGAGAAAAAGATCGGTATTGCGGGTGGCTCTTACGGTGGCTACATGACTCTCGCTGCACTGGCATTCAAGCCGGAAGAGTTTGCGGTGGGCGTGGACCTGTTTGGAGTTGCAAACTGGGTGCGCACACTGAAATCGATTCCGCCGTACTGGGAATCGTTCCGCAAGTCGCTCTACAGGGAGCTCGGCGATCCCGAAAAGGACCTGGAAAACTTGAAGGCGATCTCGCCGCTATTTCACGCTGACAAGATCGTGAAGCCGCTGATCGTGTTGCAGGGTGCAAACGATCCGCGCGTGATCAAACCCGAGTCGGATGAGATTGTGGAAAACATTAAGAAGCGCAACGGCGTGGTTGAATACGTGTTGTTCGACAACGAAGGCCACGGCTTCACGAAGAAGGCGAACGAGATCAAGGCCTACAAATCAATACTCGACTTCCTCGATCGCTATCTCAAGAACGGCGACACTATGAGCAGCAGGTAAAGTTAGCCACGGATTAAATCCGGTTTAGGACGCAAAGGCGCAAGACCACTCCGCAATGATGGTCTTCGCGCCTTTGCTGTTGCGGGGGAAAAACTCAGGGGTAAGGGAATGATTGCATTCTTCACCTGGCTGGACCACGAAAGGTTGCGAAATCGTGAAATCTCAGAGCTATTTTCACGCAAAGGCGCACAGGAAAGACGGACGCAAAAGTATTCATCAGTTTTTCTTTGCGTCTTTCCTTTGCGCCTTTGCGTGAAAAAATTAGATCAGTGCTGCCAGGCGGATCGATTCATTGGTAAAGCGTGGCGACTGGCACTCCGCGACGAGCGCCTTGTAATCGCTTAGCCTTTTCTCCGCTTCAGCGCGCTTTTGAGCGGCGAGGAGTACTTCGATGTAGAGTGGCCCAAGCCACAGTTGAGTCACGCGTGATTCGGTGGGCGAGACGAGCTCGTCGGCTTGACGGCAAACCTTTTCCGCCTCTTCTAATTCACCGCGACGAAAACGAACTTCCGCCAAACAGCGAAGCGACTCGAAATGTGAGTAGAGCAAAGTCGGAGATGAGCTTTGCAGATTTGTCAAAGCAGTCTGCAAAGCCTCGTCGTAACGTCCCTGCTTCGCTTGCACGATGGCGAGGTTTACGCTGAACAACGACAGCGCACGGTTCTCACCAATCGCTTCCGCCAGCCTCGCGCCATCGAGAAACTCCCGTTCGGCGCGCTCCATGTGGTCGAGGAAGAGATGGCACTGGCCGGCATAAAGATGAACCCACGCCCGCCGCTCGCGCGAATGCAGCCGATCGGCAATCTCGATTTCTCGCTCCGCGTATTCCAAACCTTTTTCGTAGTTGCCGGTGTGAATGCTGTCTTCGCCGAGATACTCATAACCGGCGGCCTGCGCGAACAAAGTGTTGTGCTTCTCGCCAAACTCGATTGTGCGACGTGCCCAGTGATCGGCTTCGTCGTAAAGACCGTAATGTTGATACGTGCCCGCCGTGAAGGAGTAGATTCGCGGAATCACTGACGCAGCGAATGTGCTGAGGGTCTCATCTTCCGCGATTGGGGCTACCAATTCGACAGCCTGGAGGTACAACTCAGTCGCTTCCTTGTGACGCCCGGCGAGGTGATGGAAGCGCGCCTGGGTTGATAATGCGTTTGCTGTCTCCAGCGGGTTTGTGACCGGATCCAAAACCTTGAGTGCTTCACGCAAGTATTCGATACCGCGCTGATCTGCTTTCGTGACCAGAGACGACGCTGCTTCGATCTGGAGTCGCACGCGTGTTGCCGGATCGGTCGCCAGGACGAGTGCATGCTCGAAATGTTCCGCGGCGAGAACCGTGTCGCCGTGCAGCATGAACGCTTTGCCAATCGCTTCTTCCTGGGCCAGTTGTTCTTCCGTTAGACCTAAAGCTTCCGCACAGTCGCGCGCGCGACCGTAAGCGGCGATAGCTTCGTCAAACGCAAACACACGCACGGCCTCCGCGGCTGCCTGTTTCGCGTACTCCAAACCCTGTTCGTGATCGCCGGCCTGTATGTAGTGATGGGCCAACTTTTCAACAGCGCATTGAGACTCGTCGCAATGTCGCTTCAAGCCTTCCGCGACGTGGCGGTGCAACCGGCGACGTCGTATCGGATTCAGCTCTTCGTAAAGCACTTCGCGAATCTTGTCGTGCGTAAAGCTGAACGAGTCGCCGGAGCCGGCGGCGATTAGTTGCGCGCCCGACGCTTCGTCGAGCGCATCGAGTAGCGCATCTTCGTTTTGTTCAGCCACGGCTGACAGTTCTTCAAAAGTGAAGACTTTGCCGAGTATGGCGGCGACGCGCAGCACTTCATTGCTGTTCTGACTGACGCGATCGAGACGGTTGCCGATCGCTTCTTTGACGCTCTGCGGGATCAGCAGTTGGGCCACGTCGCAACGATGCCAGCGACCACTCTCGCGACGCACTGAGCCGCGCTCGATCAACGCCTTCAAAACTTCCTCGACAAAGAACGGATTACCTTCCGTCTCGCGGTGTACTGCAACTGCAAACTCGCCACTAACGTTCTCGCCGAGCAGGGCGCCGAGCTGCTCGGTGGTTTCAGCTTCGTTGAAGCGACGCAGCGCGATGCGCGTGATTAATCGTTCGCGATTCCAATCCACCAACGCCTTCGCGAACGGATGTGCGCGATCGAGTTCTGTTTCGCGATAAGCACCGAGGATCAGCACGCGTTCGTTGCGCAGTTGGCGCAGCAGGTGGCCCAACAGCCAGAGCGTGCCGCGATCGGCCCAGTGCAGGTCGTCAGCATAGAAGAGCAGCGACTGGCGTTGCGCGATGGCGGAGAAGACCTGGACGACGGCGTCGAAGAAGAGCAGTCGCTCTTCGTGTGGGGCTAATTCGGGGCGCTCGGGAAACGGTCCGAGTCGCGTTTCGATTTCAGGTGCGAGCTTTGCGATTTGAATTGCCGCGTCGCAGAGAATCTCGCGCAGTTTCTCATCGCTCTTTTCTTCGCGTACCCAGCGACGGAACGCTTCGACGAAAGGCAGGTATGGCGTGGCGGCTTCGTATTCATAGCAACCGCCGGTCACCACGACGGCGCCGTCAACAGCGGCCTGGATCGTGAGCTCGCGCGCGAGACGCGTCTTGCCCGCGCCTGGTTCGCCGCTGAGGACCACTGCGTGACCGCGTCCTTCGCGAGCGCGTTGCCACAGCTCGCGCGCCTCCGCGAGCTCCGCATTGCGACCGACGAGACGACCGCGCGAGAGTGCGTCGAGAATCGCAACCGCCGGCGCGCTGTCGGCTGTTGAAGATCCGTCTTCGGTGTTTAGTGAATTGAGAAGGGCTGCTCGAGTTTCAGCCGCGGAGCTGAATCGCTGCTCCGGATTTTTTGCGAGCAGGCGCATGATAATTGCTTCGAGCGCGTGTGGAATGTCTGAGCGAAGCATGCGTGGAGGAACAACGTGCGCGTGTACGTGTTGCGAGATTATGGTCAGCTGATCGTCGCCGGTGAAAGGCACGCGACCGGTGGTCAGCTCGTAAAGTAAAACGCCGAGTGCGTAGAGATCGGTGCGACCGTCGATCGTCTGGCCCAGCGCCTGTTCGGGAGCCATGTAAGCGGCTGTGCCGACGATGACGCCGGCGCGCGAGATGCGCGCGTCGTAGGCAGGCAGAGCGAGCCCGAGGTCCGCGAGTTTTACGTTGCTGCCGCTCGCACCGGACAACAGGACGTTATCGGGTTTCAGATCGCGATGAACGATGCTGTTGGCATGCGCGTGTTCGAGTGCGTCACAAATCTGGACCGCGATTGCGACCACACGCGCGAGATCGTTCGGGCGGGCGTCTGAGAGACGAGG
>DATENQ010000536.1:0-8848 GCA_035275005.1 Pyrinomonadaceae bacterium
GTGGCGCCGTCCTGGTAAGGAGTAAAGATCCACTCGACAGTCGTCATCTCGCCGTAGTTTCCCCAGTCGATCAAGATCCGCTTGTTGACTTCAATCGCTTTCACTTCCACCTCAACGGAAACGTCGTACATCTCCCACGTCCACGTTATGTGCTTGCCGGGTTCCAGGCGTCCGGTACTCTTCGTGAACCAGAATCTCGTTGTAATCGCCGGATTGATAAAGGCTTCAAACACCTCGCCGACAGGCCTTCGAATGAGCATCGCTGCTTTTGCTACGGGCGCTTGTGTTAGGGGTAAGTTATTCATGTTGTTTTTCTAAGCCATGACTTCTTTGAAAGCAGTCAGGAAGAGCTTCATCTCCGAACTGGTGCCGATAGTGACGCGCAGGAAGTTTGGCAGGGCAGGGAAGAGACGGCCGACTTCGACGCCGTGGTTGCGCAAGGCGGCGATGGTTGGTCTGACTTCGCGGCGCAGATCGATCATCATGAAATTCGCATGTGAAGGGATGTAGCGGTAACCAAGAGTATCGAGCTCTGCGCAGACGCTCTTTTTCACTTCGTTGTTTAGTTTGCGGCCGCGAGCTACCTGTTCAGGATCTTTCAAACTCGCGAGTGCCGCGACGAGTGCCATGATGTTCACGCTGTCCCACGTCTGATGCGCTCTCATCACGCCGATGTTCGCGCGTTGCGTGACGCAGTAACCACAGCGCAGTCCAGCCATGCCGTAGATCTTCGAAAACGTGCGCGCCACGATCAGGTTCGGATACTGCTTCACAAGCGGGATCAGGCTTTCATAGTCTTTGCTCTCGACGTAGTGATGATAAGCCTCGTCAACCAGCACGATCGTCGCGGGCGAAAGCTTCGCGAGAAACTCCGACATCTCATTCCGCGGAGTGATGCTGGCGGTTGGATTGTTTGGATTACAGATGTAAACAAGTCCGGCGCCATCTGCAGCCGCGAGCATCTTCTGCAAGTCGTGACGATAGTCCGGCGTGAGATCGATCTTCACAACTTCAGCACTCGCGACACCGGCATGACGTGCGATGGCTTCGAAAGTCGGGTTCGCGATGACTATCTTCTTCTCTTTGCTGGTGAACGCAGCGGCGCTGAGTTTCAAAATCTCTCCCGAGCCGTCGCCTGGTAGCACCTGGTCCACCGGAACAGCGTGCAGTCGCGACAGCTCCTCAGCCAGCATTTGCGCATACTCATCGGGATAGCGCCACGCAAGACTGAATCCCTCAGTCATCGCTTTCAATGCCGCGGGCGATGGCCCATAAGGGTTTTCGTTTGAGCTGAGGCGCACAATGTTTGCGGCCGGCCACGACGCGTTGACCTTCACTGGCCGAAACGCAGCGTAAGCCGCGCTCACACCAATCAATTTCGAGAAGCTGCGACGAGAAATAGCTGAGTTAATCATCATGCCTCCTCATTTCCGCACGGGCGCGATCTGAATCGACTTCGACAAATTCACATCTTGTTTTGCTACTTTGCCTATTGACCCCTGAAAGTAAACCTGATGATCACCGTCCGGACAGTGACCGGCAATCAATACCTCGGAACCGGCATTTTTAATAATCTTGACCTCATCCGAGAGCGGACCGCATAGCTGTACAACATCACTCTTGTTCTTTGGTCTGCAACTCACGATACCACTTCTGCATTACGTAGAACGCCTTTTTCTTCTCGCCGCGATCCGAGATCAGGCCTTTGCGGTTCCAGTAATCCTGAATTCCGGGTAACGGGCGTCGTGGAGAGCGGAAGTCTGTCAGGATCCAGGGAGACGTGCCGCGCAGAAACGCAATCTTTTTCAACATCGCGAGTTGATGACGATAGAGATCTTCCTGGTACTCCTCGGTCCATCTCGTCAGCGGATCGCCGTGATGGCCGTAGAGCGCATCGCCGCCGAACTCGCTCATCACGAGCGGCTTCTGATACTTCGATTTCCATTCGAGTCGATCGGCTTTCTCCGGCAGCCCATCGTACCAGCCGACATACTCGTTACAGCCGAGCACGTCGAGATACTCGCCGAGCGGATCGTCGATCATCTGTGTCGTCGCGTCGAGGTAGTGACGTTCCATCGCGGCCGAGAGCAGACGCGTCCCGTCAAGGCTGCGAGCGTGCGAGATCAGGTTTTTGAGAAACGAAAGGCGCGCGTCGCTGAGTGGCGTCTCGTTTGCCACTGACCAGATCACAACCGCAGCGCGATTCTTGTCGCGCGCGATCATTTCGGATAGTTGATTGCGGGCGTTTTCGAACGTGGCGGGATTTTCCCATTCGATGGTCCAGTAGACGGGAATCTCAGACCAGACCATGATGCCCATCCTGTCAGCCTCGCGAACGATGAACTCGTTGTGCGGGTAATGGGCCAGCCGGACAAAGTTTGCGCCGAGCTCTTTGGCCCAACCGAGCAAGGTCCGTGCATCATCACGACTATAGGCACGTCCACCGCGTAAAGGCGCTTCCTCGTGAATGGAGATGCCACGCAGGAAGATCGGACGCCCGTTCAGCAGAATGTCAGTGCCTTTAGTTTCAAGACTACGGAAGCCGATCTGGTCACGCACCTGATCCGTTTCCGCTTCAAGAACCACATCGTAGAGCTTCGGATTTTCCGGCGACCACAATTTTAGATCCGCGTTGAAATCGATCGCCGCAAAGCCGTTTTCATCGGTGGCAAATGTTTTGGTGATTCCCGCCTCAGGAATTCTAATCGTGATTTGTTGTTTGAGTCTGTCGCCTGCAAGCTTCACCCAGCCACCAATGCGATTTCGCGTGCCCTTCGTCAACTGGAGCAAATAGTCATGGACAAAGGTGGTCGAAGTTTCGATGAGCTTCACTTCGCGAGTGAGGCCGCCGTAGTTCCACCAATCCGTCATCAGCGTCGGAACAGCGTCACGCCTGCGCTTGTTATCGACTTTGACGACGAGAAAGTTGCCGGTATCGCGAACGAGTTTCGTGATCTCGAAATTAAACGGCGTGAAACCGCCCTCGTGCTGCCCGAGTTTCTCGCCGTTCAGATAAACGTCGGCGAAATAATTCGCGGCGCCGAAATAGACGAAGACGCGCGTGTTGGGCCGGCGCTGATAATCGAACGACTTCTTGTACCAGATCGTGCCTTCGTAGAAGAACAGTTGATCCGACTGCGTGTTCCAGTCGCCGGGTACCTGCAACGATCCGGAGCTGTCGAAGTCGTATTCGATCAGATCGCTTTTGGTTTTCGGCCTGGCGTTTTTGAAATAGCCGTTGTCGCTTGGTTGGTAACGGTAGTTGTAGAAGCCTGACTCGTACGGGTCGACGATCGTTTGCCATTTACCGTCGAGACTAGTTGTTTTACGACCATCCGTGTTTACAATCAGGCCGATTTGCTGAGCCTGCACTGAGGAAATAAGAGCAAGTAGAAATAGAAGCAGGATGATTGTTTTCATCGTATGACACGGATTAATAAGAGGTGACCATGTACGAGACGAAGAAGCAGCACGTATTGGCGCGAGCGAGATTTGTGCGGCGGTTGCTCGCTCATTTGTTTGTCGCATTGGGTGTGCTCGGCGTGTCGCTTTTGTTTGGCATGTGGGGCTACGCGTTCTTCGAAGGACTTGGGTGGAGAGATGCGTTTCTCAATGCAGCCATGCTCCTGGGTGGAATGGGACCAGTTAACCCGCCGCAGAGCGACGGCGGAAAGTTGTTCGCCGGTGTTTACGCTCTCTACGCGGGCCTGGTCTTCATCATTACTGCCGCACTGCTATTCACGCCGATACTGCATCGCGTCCTGCACAAGTTTCACTGGGATGACAAGATCTAATTGTAGGGGCGGCACTCCGTGGCCGCCCGTTGTTGCGTGTTTCGAATGCGACGGGCGGCCACGTACAAACATTTAGATAGTGACGAGTGGCAGCGTGCGATAGCGCTTTCCTGTTAGTCGCGCCAGGGCGTTGACGACTGCCGGCGAGATCACGGGAACAGGTGGCTCGCCGCAGCCTGTTGGCGCTTCCGTGCTCGGCACGATGTGAACATCCACCGCGACTGGGGCGTCGACAATGTACGGCGGAACGTAACCATCGAAATTCCGCTGCTCTACCACTCCGTTCTTCAACGTGATCGCCCCCTTGGCCATCAACTGCGACAGACCAAACGACAAGCCTGCCTGAAACTGGCTCTCGACCGACAACGGATTTACCGCGAGCCCACAATCGACCGCAATCGTCGCCCGATGAATCTTCGGACGCTTATTCTCGATCGAAACGTCGACCGCACACGCGACGCCCGTTCCGAAAGACTCGTGACACGAAATACCAAGCGCGTGTCCGCGCGGCAATCTGTTACGCCAACCAGCGGTCGCTTTCTCAAGCAGGTCGAGCGGTCGCAACAGCTTTTTCGCTTCCGGCTTGAGTAAACGGCGCCGGTAGGCTATCGGATCCACTTTCGCGCGCAACGCCAGTTCGTCGATCAGCGTCTCCATGACAAACGCGGTATGCGTGTGGCCCACCGAGCGCCACCAGAGCACCGGCACGTTCACTTTCGGATGATGAACCGAGACGTGCAGATTCGGAATGTTGTAGTGCGTGTCAGCCGCTCCCTCCACAGCCGTTTGGTCCACTCCGTTCTTGACCGCGAAAGCTTCGAAAGGAGTGCCCATCAACAACGATTGGCCCACGACTACGTGACGCCACGCCGCCGGTAATCCATCTGGTCCAACACCGACTTCGACGCGATGAAAGTGCATTGGACGATAGTAACCACCCTGCACGTCGTCTTCGCGCGTCCAGACGAGTTTGACTGGAGTACCACGCAAGCGTTTTGCGATAACTGCTGCTTCGCGTTGCACGTGTGAGTCGGTGACAGCGCGCCTGCCAAAACCGCCGCCGGCCATCTCGGTATGAAAAGTAACCTGCTCCGGTTTCAGTCCGAGTACTTCGGCGACCGCCATCTGGTCGAAGGTCTGAAACTGCGAACCAGCCCACACCTCGGCGCGATCTCCATCGAAGCGCACAGTAGTGTTCAACGGTTCCATCGGCGTGTGAGGCAGAAACGGAAACTCATATTCAGCAACGATCCGGTTTGTCGCGGCGATCTTGTCGAGCGCACTCGCATCGCCGTGAGTCGCGGCAACGTTGCCGGGCGTTTGACCAAGCTGCCTGTATTTTGTCCATAACTCGGAGCTATCAGCCGGCTCAACACCAGTGACGTCCCAATCGATCTTGAGCAGGTTTCGCGCCTGTTTGGCGGGCCAAAACTTATCTGCGACGATTGCGACTCCCGTCCCCTTCGCGAGTGGAATCTCGAACACGTCGCGCACGCCTTCGACGCGGCGTGCTTCGTCGTCAACGATTCTCTTTACGCGCCCGCCAAACACCGGAGGATGTGCAACCACTGCCACTTTCATTCCCGGAAGATCGAGATCCAGGCCGAATCTTAACGAGCCATTGCACTTCGCATGGCTGTCGAGTCTTTTGACTTTCTTACCGACGAGTTTAAATTCCGTTGCGTTCTTCAACCGCACGGTCGCGGGCACTGGCTTGCGCGCTGCATCGCTAGCGAGCTCTGCATAAGTCGCGGATTTGCCGTTCGGTCCATGGACCACGCTGGCTTCGGTGCGACATTGATCGGGAGTCGTGCCCCAACGATCAGCCGCGGCGGCAACAAGCATCGCGCGTGTCTTCGCGCCGAGCTCGCGGTACTGCTGAAACGAGTGCGCGATCGACCCCGATCCGCCAACCATCTGGATTCCAAACATCGGATCTTTGTAGACGTCGGCTGCGGGCGCGAGCTCGGCAATCACGTTGGCCCAGTCAGCATCCAACTCATCCGCGAGCACCATCGGCAGGGATGTTTGCACTCCCTGGCCAAACTCGAGACGGTTAACCTGGATCACGATCTTTCCGTCGGGCCTGATGTTGACGAATGCATCCGGCGGATAAACTTTCGCAGGCGGCGCGCCCTGGTTCGCCGCCTCCTGGGCCAGACTGATCGACGATGGATCGAGATACAGCGAAACAACCAACCCTCCAGCCGCGGCAAACGAAACGCGCAGGAAACCACGACGACTCAACTCAGCTGAAGCCATCACGCGCCTCCTTTCGTTAGCTCCGCCGCCGCGCTTTTGATTGCCGCGCGAATGCGCGGGTACGTGCCACAACGGCAGAGATTTCCGCCCATCGACTCTTCGATGTTTTGCTCCGTCGGTTTAGGCGTGTGTGTGAGTAGCGCAACCGCCGACATGATTTGTCCGCTCTGGCAGTAACCACACTGCACGACATCTTCTTCGACCCATGCATCCTGAACCGCTCGTCCAACGGCGTCCTGCGCGATGCCTTCGATCGTCACGATCGCACGATCACCGACGTGCGAAATCGGAACGATGCACGAACGCGTCGCCACTCCGCCCAGATGCACCGTGCATGCTCCGCACGCACTAATGCCGCAACCAAACTTCGTCCCCGTCATCTTTAGATCTTCACGCAGCACCCAGAGCAGTGGCGTTGAAGGATGGACGTTCACTTCTCTCCGTTCGCCGTTTACGTTTATTTGGAAAGTCGCCATCGTTAAGAACTCCTATTTTGGACACGGCGTGCCCGCTTCGACCCAGCGACGCGTAGCAGCGACGAACTCTTCATGTGACATCGGTGGGAGTGTGCGCTTCGATCCGTCGGGCCTGACGCCGGGATTCCACGCCCACTTCACAAGCGCTTCCTCTTCGTGATGCTTCAGCAAACCTGGACCATCGAGATTGTGGTTTCTCGAACGGTCAGTCAGTTGCCGGCACACGGCAGCGCTCGATAACGGACGATCGTTGATGTCCTGCCAACGCATTTCGAGTGGCGCGAGATGCCAGTTGTGGCCACCGGGCACACCGGTGCTGTCGGCATTCGTTTCCTGGTGACAGCCGGCGCAGTTCAAACCCGGAACGCCTTTGCCTTCGGGACCACGCACGACATTCGCGATGTGACGGTGCCGGTCGTCGCCTTGCTGTGGATAGTTAGTGGCGGTGTGACAGTTGATGCAGCGCGGATGGGTCAACACTGAATAGACTTGTTCCCACGCGGCGAGTCCTTGCGCCGTGCTCGGAGTCTCATCTGCACCGGCGTAAACCCCGATCCCAAACGCTAAAGCAACAACGATCGCCGACACCAAAAGACCTGCACGAATCTTCGGCATCAGAACCTCCTGTTTGAATTAACAATGTCGGTTTTCGGAGTATGCCACAAATTTTCCCGCAAAGGCGCAAAGACGCAAAGTTTTTCTTAATTCTTTCTTTGCGTCTTTACGCTTGCGAGAAATATTCCGAACGAATCAGAAGACGAGCGTTTGAATCGAATGCGGCAAGCTCTCCACTTCAGCCGCCTGCCCATCCAGCCAGAGGAAGTACGGGATCTTCTGCTCCGTCCGGTTCATTACCACCGCCGCGACTTTTCCATTCGGATTGAGGAAAGCAGTCGAGAGCAGCGGGCTGCGGCTCGGCGAGCTCGTGATTCTCTTCGCACCGGGTTGAATGAACTTCGAAAAGTGTCCGATGTAGTAATAAGAGTTTGTATAGATCAACTCCCCAGTGCGCGTGTCGGCGTGAACGGGCGCGAAACAGAAATTCTGGACGTGATTCGGTCCGCCGGTTTCATCCAACAGAACATTCCAATCGGTCCAACCGACTGTACCGCTGTTGAAGTCGTTGATCATTGAACGCCCGTACATCTCGCCCAATTTCCAATCGCTGAGCCGTTCAAACTTGAACGAGTCAGCGCAGCCTTCAGTGAAAATCAGGTGCTTGTCAGGGAATGCTTCGCGCACGAGTTTTACATTATCGAACATCGGCTCGCCGCCGCTCCACGGCTCGTACCAGTGATAACCAACACCCCACACGTATTGCGCGGCTTTAGGATCGGTCAGAATCGTTCTCGCTCGCTGATAGATCAGATCGCGGTTGTGGTCCCAGACGATGATCTTCTTTTCCGCGAGCTGCTTTTTGATCGTCGGACCGAGATGGTTCTTAAGAAAGTCTCTCTCTTCCTCCGCTGAGAAAATGCACGACTCCCATTTCTGCGTCGCCATCGGTTCGTTCTGAATACTGACGCCCCAGATCGGTATCCCCTCCCGCTCGTAGGCTTTGACGAACTTCACGAAGTAGTTGGCCCACGGTTGATAAAATTCCGGCTTCAACTTTCCACCGCGCAGCATGTTGTTGTTGTCTTTCATGAAAGCCGGTGGGCTCCATGGGCTGGCGAAGAGATTGAGCCGGCCGCCAGTCGCGGCGATCGCTTGCTTGATGAATGGAATCCGAAACTGCCGATCGTGATCGATGTCGAATGACGTTAACTCTTTGTCACCCTCCTTAACGTAGGTATAACTGCCACTCGAGAAATCGCAACTGTGGATGTTGGTTCTTGCGAGCGTGTAACCGATGCCGGAGTTGCGATCGAAATGAGCAGTCAGGAATTCCTGCTGCTTCGCTTTTGGAAGTTTTGCAAACGTTTCCGCGGAGGCGTCGGTGAGTGCGCCGCCAATGCCTAAAAACGTCTGAAAAGTTTTTGTTGGATCGACGAAGACGCAGACCTGCGTTTCCAATGGCTGGCCCATCGGCTTGAATTGGAGCGTGTTGGTGGCGGAAAGCCGGTGATTGGTTTTGTCCGCAGTGGTATAGACCGCGATCTCTCGTCCCTCAACAATCGGATAGACGGGATTTTCACGCGCTGCTGCCGACAACTGACTCCTGGCAAACACCAGCGCCGAAGACGAAGCTGCAATGAAACCACGACGGTCGATCTTCATTTCGGCGATACCTCGCGTCGCACATAGAATAATAGATCGGTTGAGGGTGGATCGAAGCCGAGTTGGCGAATCATGCCGACGACTTGCCCGCGGTGC
>DATENQ010000537.1:0-6471 GCA_035275005.1 Pyrinomonadaceae bacterium
CTTTGTAGGGGGTGGCCCTCCGTGGCCACCCCAGTGTGCGAATTCGGAGACTGGGGTGGCCACAGAGGGCCACCCCTACAAATACTTGCTTAAGCAGCTTTTGCTGCGAGTCCTAAAAGAGCGCCGGTGTGTCGCGCGATCATCAACTCTTCGTTCGTTGGAATTACCCACACCGAGATCCTGCTGCGTGAAGTAGAAATCTTTGACAATCGCTCGCCGTTAGCTGCTTCGTCGATCTCGATACCCAACCACGCCGATGCTTCACAAATTCGCCGGCGGATCTCGGGTGAGTTCTCTCCGATTCCGGCAGTGAAGACGAGTGCGTCGATACCGCCGAGCACGGCAGTCAAAGCGCCGATCTCTTTGACGACGCGATAGACGAAGTAGTCCACGGCGAGACGAGCCGCGGGCTCGCTTCGTCCCAACAGATCGCGCATGTCGTTACTTATTCCCGAGATACCGAGCAGACCGGATTTCTTGTAAAGCAGTGTCTCGACTTCTTTCGCCGAGAGATTCAGACCCTGAAACAGGTGTAACACGACGCCGGGATCGATCGATCCGGGTCGCGTGCCCATGCACAAACCGTCGAGCGCCGTAAACCCGAGCGTGCTGTCGACACTCTTCCCTTCCTTCAGCGCACACAAACTCGCTCCACTTCCCAGATGAGCGACGATCACTCGACCGCGAGCGATCTCGGGAGCAACTTGCGGCAACACGGAAGCGATGTACTCGTATGACAATCCGTGAAAGCCATATCGCTGCAGACCTTGTTGTCGGAGCTCAAGCGGGAACGGAACAAGCTCAGCAACTTCCGGCTGTCCGCGATGAAAGCTGGTATCAAAGCAGGCAACTTGAGGTATCCCCGGTAATCGCTCGAAGACGGCTTCGATGGCCGCGAGATTGTAGGGTTGATGAAGTGGCGCGAGTGGGACCAGTTTGTAGAGTTCCTGCATCACATCAGCATTCAATATCGTCGGACTTTTGAACCGCGAGCCACCATGGACCACGCGATGGCCCACACCGAGCACGCGCGAACCACCGTAGTTGGAACGCAGCCAACCGGCGAGCGCGTCAAGTGCTTCCTTCCCGTCGCGAGCGGCGACGTCCTGGTTCACCAGACTTTCACCACCGGCATCCTTCGCAGACAGACGGGGTGACGTGCCGATGCCCTCGATCTGACCACGCGCCGCGAGCTGCCAGCTTTCTCCAGTTGGCCGTTGAAAGACACAGAACTTCAAACTCGATGAGCCTGCGTTGAGTACGAGTGCGTAATCGTCCATTGCTTTCAAACTCCATTACGGCTTCGCGCGGCGTGCATGAGCGACGAGCTTCGCAACGGCACAACTCGCAATCCTCGAGCGCACGCTGTCCGCGCGGCTGGTCAGGATCACCGGCACTTTTGCGCCCAGGACCATACCGGCGCTGTCTGCGTTGGCGAGAAAGCTCAACTGCTTTGCGAGGATGTTGCCGGCTTCCAGATCGGGCGCCAGCAAAATGTCGGGATCACCCGCGACTGCCGACTTGATACCTTTCGTCTCCGCGGCCTGCGTACTGATGGCGTTGTCAAACGCCAGTGGGCCATCGAGCAGCGCGCCTTTGATCTGTCCGCGCTCGGCCATCTTGCAGAGCGCCGCCGCGTCGATGGTGGCAGGCATTTTTGACGTGACTGTTTCCACCGCGCCGAGAATCGCGAGCTTGGGTTTCTCGACTCCGAGTGAGACGGCGAGATCGATTGCGTTCTGGCAAATGTCGACTTTGTCTTCGAGCGTGGGTGCGATGTTGATGGCGGCGTCAGTGACGATAAGTACCTTGTGATAAGTCGGCACGTCCATGATGAACACGTGACTGATGCGACGACCCGTGCGCAGCCCTCCTTCGCGCGAAACGATTGCCCCCATCAGCTCGTCTGTGTGCAGACTGCCTTTCATCAGGATCTCCGCTTTGCCTTCCCTGATAAGCTCGACGGCTTTTGTAGCGGAAGCGTGGCTGTGCGGAACGTCGACGATCGGCAGGTCGCCGAGATCGATGCCGGCTGACGCCGCGGTCTCAGCAATTTTGGTAGCTGGTCCAACCAGCAGTGGCGCAATCAGACCTTTCTGCGCAGCTTCGACGGCGCCTTCCAGTGCTGTCGCTTCGCAGGGATGCGCCACTGCTGTTGGAACTGGCGACAGTCCCTCACACCGCGCCAGAAGTCGTTCATATTTTCCTGTGCCGGTTGCTGCCTGCATGTTTATCTCTCCCGAACTGCTGGTCCAGTTTCCTTAAGCACCAGCGTTAATATGATCGCGAGTACCACTCCGAAAAGGAGAGGTGAAAAAGTAGTTTGGAAGTGCTTGATCTCCATCGGCGATGTTCCGCCTGACACGCTCTGTAGAATCCAACCGAACACGGGCCCCAGCAGCGCGCTAAAAGTGAAATTCAAAAAGTTGACGACACCGGTGGCCGTGCCGCCGAACTGCGGCGGGTTAGCTTCTTTGATAACTGTGTAAGGCAACATCGCCGCGCCGGATGCGATGCCGGTGACAAGGCCCAACGTATACGGTGGAAAGAATCCGGGTATGCCATAGAGGATCCACGCGAGACACGCGAGCAGCACGATGCCGGCTCCGGCGATCACTGGCTTGCGACGACCGATTCGATCGGAAAGCAGACCGAGCAACGGGCAACCGATGATCCAGCCAAATGGGATCGTCGCCGATCGCATTACTGCCGAGCCGTAATCCATGCCGTGCGCTTCCTGTAGAAAGCGGACGCCCCAGATCATGTCGAAGATTGTGGTAGGGATGAACATCAAGCCCGAGATCAACCCACACAGGATCGACTGAGGATTTTTGAAGACAGTTGCGAATGCTTGTACAACCGGCTTTAGACCGCCGCCGGGTTGTGAAGAGCTCTCACCCGGTATCAGGAAGACCAGGGCGACACCGATCAGCAGACCAAACACGCCCATCGCGATCCAAAACTGGTTCCAGGCGACGCCGCTAGCGATCAGTGGTCCAACAGCAAACTGACCTGCCGATCCGCCCGCCATGCCGAACATCTGTGTGGCGCCGATCAACGTCGCGGCTTTGGATGGAGCGAAGTTTTTCGTGGCGATGTAGATCGCTCCCACGAGAGCAAACACTCCGCCCGCGCCTTGCAGAAATCTCCCGACGCTGGCGAGTTGGCTGTTGCCGGTGGCGAACAGCAAAGCGCCGATACCAACAACGGCGGCCGCACCGGGCAACAGTCGACGTGGTCCAATGCGGTCCATCGCCGCCCCGGCAACTAAGCTGAATGGTGAATATCCGTAATAGAAAAGGCCGACAATCGAAGCGACACCAAGCGGACTGAGACCAAACGCGTTGCTCAACTCCGGCATCATCACCGCCGGCGCCGATCGCAGCGAATACTGGTAGAAGTAATAGACCGCCGTGAGGATCCACGCCACGACCGCCATGCGCACGGCTGCGCTCGAATCGCGCTGGGGCACTACTCCGATTGTTGCCTGCGTTTCCATTAAGGCTTTGCCTGGTACTTGCTCTTGTCCAGATTGGTGAGCTTGATCGGGTCGAGCAATTCTTTGATTTGTGCCTCACTCAGCAACTTCTTCTCGCGAATGATCTCGAGGATGCCTTTGCCGGATTTGTATGCTTCGCCCGCGAGCTCCGTCGCCTTGTCGTAACCCAACACCGGATTCAGTGCGGTGACGATGCCCACCGTGGTTTCCATGTAGCGTGAGAGCACGCGCTCGTTGACGGTGATTCCGTCAACACATTTCGTTCGCAACAAACCGGAAGTGTTGTAGAGCAGGGCTTGCGATTCCATCACGGCGAGACCCGCCAGCGGCTCGTAAGCATTTAGCTGTAACTGCCCGCTATGCGCCGCAAGCGTGACGCTGTAATCGTTTCCGATCACGCGAAAGGCGACGATGTTCATCACCTCCGGCACCACCGGATTTACCTTTCCCGGCATGATCGACGATCCCGGTTGCAGTGCCGGGAGATTGATCTCACCGAGCCCGGCGCGCGGCCCGGACGTAAGCAGAATCAGGTCGCTCGAGATCTTGGAGAGTTTAATCGCGAGGCTCTTTAACGCTGAGGAGTAGACGACGAAACCCTGCTGATCCCACGTCGCCGCGAGCATGTCCGTTGCCGGCACGATCGGTTTTCCAGTCAGCCTTGCAAGATGGAAGGCGCACTTCTCCGGATAACCTTTCGGCACGTTGATTCCGGTGCCGATCGCGGTGGCGCCCATGTTGACCGCGTACAAATACTTCTCCGCATCGCGAAGCAGTTTGATTTCATCTTCAAGACTCGCTGCAAATGCGTGAAACTCCTGGCCGACGGTCATCGGCACCGCGTCCTGCATCTCAGTGCGTCCCATCTTCACGATCTCGATGAACGCATCGCCCTTCATCCGAAACGAAGTAACCAGCTTTTGCAGCTCGCTGATCAACTTATCGTTGCGCAGAATAAAAGCGACTTTGAGCGCAGTCGGATACGAATCATTGGTCGACTGCGACATGTTGAGATCGTCGTGAGGCTCGAGAAACTGGTACTCGCCTTTCTTGTGGCCGGTTAACTCCAGGCCGATATTGGCGAGCACCTCGTTGGCATTCATATTTGTCGAGGTGCCGGCGCCGCCCTGGTACCAATCGACGAGAAACTGATCGTGATACTTGCCGTTCATGATGGCCGCGGTCGCTTTTTCGATCGCAGCCAGACGGTCGGGCTTCATCGCGCCGACCTCAGTGTTGGCGCGAGCGGCAGCAAGCTTGACTATGGCCCACGCCTCGACGAATCCGGGATAGTGATTGATCTTAACGCCGGAGAGCTGGAAGTTTTCGATGGCGCGCGCCGTTTGCACGCCATAGTAAGCGTCGGCGGGAATCTGCTTCTCACCGAGCAGGTCTTTCTCGGTCCGCGTCTGCTGCGCGTTGACAACGGATGTGGCAACAAAACAGCTCAGCGTGAAATAAATTAGTAAGCGTCTCATAACCTTACGATCTTTCTCACGCAAAGACGCAAAGACGGAAAGTAAGTCTTTGAATCCCCCTTTGCAGCCTTTGCGCCTTTGCGTGAAACTGGCTCTACTGATCCACCACCGGCGTCCAACTCTTGTCCGGGTTGTATCGATCGATCGCATTCGCTAACTCGGCTGTCTTTGGACCAAGGTCTTTCTGATAGACCACGCCGTCGTGACTCACCATGAACGTCTGCACGCCCGTGAGTCGATACTGCGCGGGAAAGGCAATCAGCGCGAAGCCGCCGATCATCACGTCCTTAACAACAAAGTCCAACTGGCCGAGCGGCGCTGCCGGTCCCTGCCCTTTTAGAACTTTGAAAAAGTATCCATGATACGGCTCGCTCCGGTTTGTGTAGCCTCGCTCGATCGCCGCGGCCACCTTTTCGCCGATTGGACCACCCCACGAACCATCCTCGTTTCGCCAGGCCAAACCGTCCTGCTTGCCCGGCGTGCTGATGATGCGTTGGGCATACTGATTGACGCCGCCTTCACGCTTCATCAGCGCATACTCGTGCTGAGCTTCAACGTAACCGCGACAGATCTCGATTGCGTTCAGCTCATTACTGCCAACACGCCGGTAGAGAAGCTCCGTGCGACCCGCTTTCGCGTCGAAAGACCAACCCGACGGACCCTTCACAATCGGCACAGGAAAAGGCCAATCGTCTTCACCGACAGACAGGAATGCACGAGGTGAATTTTTCGGTTGCGCGAGGTGGTTTTTCACGCGTGCTTCCGAGGCAAATTTCTGTGCCACTTCGCGATCGCGCGCCGGTTCGCCGGTGTGAATGATGTCGTAGCTGTCTGGTCCGAGAATCTCTACCAGCGCAGTCTCGTCATATTTTTCGGCCGCATCGATCAGTGCATTAGCTGCTTCTGCCGCGGACGCGAACGATTTCGCTTTCGTCGTCACCATCGTCTGCGCAGACGTGAGCGATGTGAAAGCCAGCAGCAACAACAGACAAAGACTCAAATTTACAGTTCTCATAGTCTTGCTCCGTTTCATGACTTGTTTACCTCCTTCGGCCACCACCGCCGCCACGACCACCGCCTCCACCACCACCGCGACTACCGCCGCCGCCGCCGCCACGACTTCCGCCACCAAAGCCACCTCCACCGCCGCCGCCGCGACTGCCACCACCAAAGCCTCCCATGCTCGACGAGCCGCGACTGCTGCTGGCACGCGTGCTAGCGCCGCCAAAGTCACGTCCACCAAAACCACCACCTCCCGAGCCGCTGCCAATGCTGCGATTGCCCACGCGATCGCCACTGGCGCGATTAGAAGCACCGCCGCGATCGCCGATGCTGCTGCCTCGATTCCCCGCGCTACCGCGATCACCGACGCCGCCGCGATCTCCAACGCCGCCGCGATTACCGGCACTGCCGCGGTCGCCAACGCCACCGCGGTCGCCAACACCGCCGCGATCTCCAACACCGCCGCGATCTCCAACACCGCCGCGATCTCCA
>DATENQ010000538.1:0-8983 GCA_035275005.1 Pyrinomonadaceae bacterium
TACGCGCGTGTCTTGAAGACAGCGTGATGGCCAAGCTTCACGGGATAACGATGGGGCTCGACGTCTGCGCCACGTTTCATATGGGCATTGGACCATCTGAATTGCAGACCCTGACGGAACGCATCGTAGTCGAGGCTGCCCCGGCTTATTTGATGGCGGTTGCGGGCAACGCAGATCCGATGCTCGGCTACATGACAACTTCGTTTCGCGAACATCCGAGATTGCGCCGTCAAACCGGGCGCGAAATCACCTCCGCAATGCAGAAGAGATTGATCGAGCTGTCAGCGGACAGGAGTGCAGATGCGCTGTATGCCGTATATCACAAAGCTGGCGGTGACACTCGTTCGCTCGATACCCTACGCAACGAAGCAGCAAAAAAGATTGGTGCGCTTGCGGAACGCGGGTTCGATCTTGGTTACGGCTGCGACGAGAACTATAGTGACCCGCCCGCAGCGAACGCTCGAATTACGGGAATCTACTCGAATGCGAGGCGCGCGCTCTACTCGACCCTCGATGACGCAGTGATCTCCGGTTCGTCGCCGCGTCACATTCGTCTGCGCACAAGGTCTTTGGACCGAGATGACTATCTCGCACATCCGTCAACCGGCGAGCTAATCGACGACAAAGATACGACTCGTATTCAGGCGCTCTATCCCGCGCGCCGGCCGCAAGTGCAGGTTGTCGTTTCGGATGGGCTCAATGCTAACGCGATCAATGAGAATTTGCGTTCGGTGTTACCCGGCGTACGGCGCGAACTGACGGCAGCAGGGCATCATGTTAGTGAGATAGACATTGTTATCGAGAATGGGAGAGTGCGGGCGGGTTATCACATTGGATCGCTGCTGGAAGCTGAAATGATCATTCATCTGATAGGCGAGCGACCTGGGACCGGGATCAATACGCTTTCGGCGTACTTAACCTATGGTCTGGACCACAAGGGCCAATCGCGCTGGGGATCGGCGGCAGGGTTTGACCATTCGTGGACCACAGCGGTTTGTGGGATTCATCGCCGCGGTAAGCCTCCCGAAAGAGCGGTGGAAGAAATAGTGAGACTGGTGGATCAAATCTTCGCGGAACACTGCTCAGGCGTCGCTCTTCAACGCCGGCCGTAATCAATATAACTATGTCTCACCCGGTCAATGCGAAGGTTAAAACATACTCTGAGGAAAATTTGACTCGTTGGTAGTGTGATATTAGTGTGTTGCTATCAGGTGCCACTAAAAGTTTTCCTTGTGGACGGAGTGATAAAGAAAATATGGGTAGAAGCAACGGTCACTGCGCAGAGACAGGCAGATTTTAAAGCCTGGCTAAGTAGCGTATGAATGATTAGCGCCAATAAAGTTACTCCTCATGAACTATTCGCAAGACTGCACTTTTTTGAGCCCTCGAGGATCGTCTATCTGTGTTTGAGCTTTTCGATACTGTGCTCATTTGCTAAAGGAAATGCCTCGGCGCAAGCGATTCCCCGAAGTAGTTCCGTACGCAAAGACACGGCCCGCATTAAGGCGGGAGCGGACAATCTTGCAACAGACCGAATAAAGCAAGCCCACTCCATTTTGATCACATTGGCGAGCGAAGCCGGCAGTTTTCGCGATCAAAAATTACGTGCGCGTTCTTTGGCCCGAATCGCGGATACATTGTGGGAAGTTGATCCCGAACAAAGTCGCTCACTTTTTAGAAAGAGTTGGGAAGCTGGGGAAACAGCAGACGCAGACTCGGGCAGCTATAACCTGGGTGAAGAACCATCAAACCTTCGTAGAGAAATTTTAACCTTAGTCGCAAAACGGGATCGCTCCCTGGCGGAGGAGTTTCTTCAAAAACTCGAAGCAGCACAAGAAGCGACCATCACCCAACCAGTTTCAGAAACAAGGTCCTCAGAGCTGCCGGCAGCATTGCAACAACGCCTGAATCTCGCGGAGAACCTTGTCCGCTCCGGTGACATTAAGCGTGCTCTGGAGTTTGCTGATATGGCGCTGGGCAATGTTTCAACGTCAACGCTCGATTTCCTCACACTTCTGCGTGATAAAGATCCGGTTGCCGCTGACACGCGTTATACGATTATGCTTCGGCAGACCGGTAGCAACCCTCTTGCGGATGCAAACGCGATATCGTTGCTCGCGTCATATGTTTTTACGCCGCGCATGTATGTAACTTTTAACCGGCAGGGAGGCGCCGATGCTTCATGGACACGCACCATCTTTCCCCCAGCGAATGTTAGCCCTCAGTTGCGATTAATGTTTTTTCAGGTTGCGCATAGTGTGCTGTCGCGTCCGTCCTTGCCACCGGATCAGGATCAAACCACCACTGGCATTCCAGGTAAGTTCATGGTTGTTAGAAGACTGATGCCTTTGTTCGAACAATACGGACCCGCTCCACTGGCTGATGCCATGCGTGGCCAACTCGAAGCGCTGAACGCGCTCGTTAGCGAGGGCGTGCGTGCATCTGAAAAGGAATGGGCAGAAAGAGGTATCGCACCAGAGAAATCGCTCGCCGCTCAAGAGGAACCTCTTCTCGATCAGGTCGAACGCGCCAATTCGTCCGATGAGCGTGACGCTCTTTATTTCAAGTTAGCATCCGTAGCGTTGAGCAAAGACGACCAAAATGCTCGCAACTATGTGAGCAAGATTGCCGACGCCGAGTTTCGTCAACAAGCACAAAGGTGGATTGATTGGGCATTGGCAGTCAGAGCTATTAAGAAGAAAAAAGCAGACACCGCTTTGGAACTGGCACGTACTGTTGAGTTATCTCACCTTCAGCGTGTTTGGATCTTAACTCAATCGGCAAAACTGCTCGTGAGTATCGATCGTGAGAAGTCTCTTTCAGTGCTCGAGCAGGCTCTGGCGGAAAGTCGCCGCCTTGAGAGTAGTGAGGATCGCCCGCGTGCCTTGCTGGCTATTGCCAACGCCGTAATGGTTATTGAGCCCACACGCGTCTGGGACACTATCTTTGAAGCCGTGAAAGCGGCCAATTCGTCGGAAGGGTTTAGCGGTGAGGATGGTCTGCTTTCGGTGAGCATTAATAATAAGAAGCAGATTCTGGCAAAGAAATTTGATTATGTTCCAGACTTCGAAATAAAGGGAATCTTTAGTGAGATCGCCAAAAAAGACTTCGACCGCGCGGTTCAGTTGGCTCACGGTTTTCAGCGTGAAGCTGCACGCGCAAATGCAACCATCGCCATCTGTAGGCATCTGCTAAACGATAAACTAACAAGGCCCCTCGTTGAATCAAGCTTGAAGAACTAATACAAAGGCACCCCGACTCACAGCTTTTTTTGTTAACGCCGAAAACCACAAGCGACTCTCCAGCGTCTTATTTCGCCAGACTTACCGCGAACCATGAGACACTTGTTCCTCTGTACGCTGCTTTGTATTCTGCCGGTTGCCGTACTCGCTCAAACCACGCGTCAGCCGCGTCATGTCCGTGACTGGGCACATCGCGTGATGTCCAAAGACGCGAAGGTCCGCACATCCGCCGAAGCCACCTTAGTCCAGGATGCCGGGCGTTCGTTGCCTTTATTAAGACGATTCCTCAACACTGACAATGAAGATCTGCACCAGCAGACTTTTGAGATCATACGCCGGATCGGTCCGCCGGCGATTCCGCTGCTGCTCGACCTGCTTCGACATGAACAAGTCTCCTTCCGGCGCTTTGCCGCTGATGCCTTCATTGACCTGACGCCCGATACAGTATCGGTTCAACCGGCGTTGAGCCGGGCACTGAGAGACGATGATTCGATGGTCGCGGCCGATGCAGCACGGGCCCTGGGAGCTTTGAGAAAGAGGGCCAGTCCTGCTTCTGTTCGCGCTCTCGTCAAGGCTTTGTCACATAAGGAACCACACGTTCGCATTTACGCGGCGGAGGCTTTGGCGTCCATCGGTCCGAAGGCGAGCGCGGCGACGAAGAACCTCGCCAGAGCGTTGGACGATCCGATTCCCGGCGTTAGGTGGGCGGCAGGTGAGGCCCTTGCAGGCATCGGTCCGGCAGCGCAGTCAGCGGTTCCTCAGTTGATCGAAGCTTTGAAGGATGAGTTTCTTTATGTTCGCATCTGCGCGGCGGGGGCGCTTGGAAGTATTGGGCCGAAGGCACAGCCGGCGCGAGAAGCGCTGAGGGCGGCCGCAAATGATCCGGTGCTGCGTTATGAAGTTGAGTGGGCGTTGAATCGCATCGCCGGCGTCGAGTCTGAAAAGATGGTTGGCTCATCTCTGGTGCCGGCGCCTTCACTCCAAGCGCAGTCGACCATAGCTCAAACTGGGAATCCTCCCGTTGACTGGGACACGAGAACGGGACGGAACATCGTGTGGAGTGTTGAGTTGGGAAACGAAGTGTATGGCAGTCCCGTCGTTGCCGGCGATACGGTCTATGTCGGCGCCGACAATACCCGGCAAATGAATCCCGCCTTTCAGGATGATTCAGGCGTGCTCATGGCCTTTCGCGTGACGGATGGCGCGTTCCTTTGGCAGGACGTGGCTCCGCGAGTGGAGCGCGGTCTAAGAGATTTCCTGTTGCCTTCGACCTCAAGTGTTCCTTATGTCGAAGGCGACCGCTTGTATTACGTCACCGCGGAGTGTCAGCTCCGTTCTCTCGACACGAAGGGTTTCCGCGACGGCGAGAACGATGGTCCATATCGTGACGAGATCTTCAAGGACAACGCTGCCGCAGACATCGTTTGGCAACTGGACATGCCTGCTTTGGGTGTGTTTCCACATGAAGCCTGCAATAGCGAAGTGTTGGCGTTGGGTGATCTGCTCGTGGTCGCGACCTCAAACGGCCAGAATGAAGGCCACACGCTTGTCCCATCGCCGCGCGCGCCGAGTTTGATCGCGGTGAACAAACACTCGGGAGAATTGATCTGGCGCGCAGTTGGACCAGGAGCTCAGGTGCTGCATGGTGATTGGTCCAGTCCTGTGGCGGCCAACGTCGACGGGCGTATTCAGGTGCTGCACGGCGGAGGAGATGGCGTGCTGCGCGCGTACGACGCTGAGTCGGGGCAGGAAGTCTGGCGATTTGACGGCAACCCGAAAGACGCCCGCTTTCTTCCGCGTGCCGGCGTCTTTTCGCGGAGCGCCATCATTGCTTCACCGGTCTTTGCCGATGGCCGCGTCTTCATTGCGATGGGGCAGTCTCCCGGGCACGGCAACGCACCTTCGTTTGTTTACGCGATCAGTCCCGACGGCAAGGGAGACGTTACCAGGAGCGGGCTACTTTGGACTTCGCGCGAGGTCGGCCGCGTGGTGGGAACGCCGATCGTGAAGGACGGTCTGCTGTATGTTGGGGATTTGGGCGGAACCGTTCATTGTCTCGACGCGGCAACCGGTGAACACCTGTGGAAGTACGAAGCAAACGACGCCATCTGGGGATGTCTTCTCGTGGCCGGCGACCGTCTGTACGTTGGCAACGCCGAAGGTCTCATGACCGTTCTTCGTGCCGGACGCCGCAAGGAATTGCTGGCGCAGATCGAAATGGACGCCCCACTCTATACGCGTCCGGCAGCGGTCGGCGATTCACTGTACCTTGCCAGCGCAAGTCGCCTGTACCTCATCGCGGCAAAGCGTTGATCCGAAAGCCGTGTCGTTGCGGCGTAGCCGGAGCGATGGAGTCACGTTTTAGAATAGTCTGGATATTCAACGGTATTTCACATTCGGAGCGAAGCCGCAGCAATGAGTTTTAAAGTCACTTTTGTCACGACAGCAGTAGTCTCAAGTCCTCGCTGGTGATGTTTCTTATCACGCTGTTGTCGGCGTTGATGATGGCGTCGGCCAATTCTCGTTTTGTTGATTGAAGTTCGAGAACTTTTTCTTCGACTGTGTCGCGCGTTATGAGGCGATAGGCGAAGACACGGTTCGTTTGGCCGATGCGGTGCGCGCGATCGATGGCTTGCGCTTCGACCGCGGGATTCCACCAGGGATCGAGGAGGAAAACGTATTCAGCCGCAGTTAAATTAAGACCCTGACCGCCGGCTTTCAGACTGATCAGAAACAGTTTGCAGTATGGATCGTTTTGAAATCTTTCAACCGCACCTTCGCGATCGCGCGTCTTTCCGTCGAGATATTCATACTCGACCCCCTGATGGTCCAATCGTTGGCGGACGATGGAAAGAAAGCTTGTGAACTGCGAAAACACAATAGCCTTGTGTCCCTCTTCCGTTACCTCGCTCAAACGCGGCAACAGTACATCAAGCTTTGCGTTTGGAGTTGCATCATCAATCGAGCCGGCTACGAGGGCAGGATGGCACGCGGTCTGCCGTAGACGCAGCAGTGCCTCGAGTATCTGAATCTTCGACCTGTTGATGCCCTGGAGCGAGACTTTCTCCAAGATCGATCGTCGATAATAATCGCGCAGCTCTTCATACTGCCGGCGCTGGCGTTCATCCATTTCACAATAGATCGTCTGTTCGAGTTTTTCGGGAAGTTCCTTTGCGACTTGCTGCTTCGTGCGTCGCAAAATAAACGGGCGCAATGCTCGCGACAACATAGCGCGCGATTCTTCGTCTGGTTTCTGTGTCCCATTTGTCGAGAACTGGAATACTGACGATGAGCCAAGCATCCCCGGATTTAGAAATTCGAATAAACTCCACAATTCCCCGATATGATTTTCGATTGGTGTTCCACTCAGTGCGAGACGGTATCGACTCTTCAAGAGTCGCACAGCCTTCGCTGTTTCCGTGGCGGCATTTTTGATTGCCTGCGATTCGTCGAGAATCACAAAGTCAAATTCGGCTTCAACCAAATGGATCACATCGCGCCGCAGAGTTCCGTAGGTAGTCAGGATCAAGTCGTAGTTCTCAAAATGGGCATTCTCTTTGATCCGCTCGCTGCCGGTGTGAGTAAGGACGCGTAGCTTCGGAGTGAACCGCGCTGCTTCCTGTTGCCAGTTGAAGATTAGCGATCGTGGCACAACTACGAGCGAAGGACGAGACTCCCGGTTGCGTCGCGATTCGAGTAGTGCCAGTACTTGAACTGTCTTGCCCAGTCCCATGTCATCCGCCAGACAGCCGCCAAACTTGAAGCGCTGGAGAAACTTAAACCAGCCGAGACCCTCGCGCTGATAGTCTCGCAGTTGGCCCACGAATCCGCGCGGGGCTGCTACCGGTTTGATGCCATCAAAGTTTTGCCATTCCCTGCGAACACGCGCGAACGTTTCATCACAGGTGATCTCCGGCCGTGCAGCGAGCAGAGCATCGAGCACTCCAGTCTGTGTTCGTTGAAAGCGCAGGTGATCTTCTTCGGTTACACCGAAAGATGCGAGGAAACCATATTCTTGCAGCCACTCTTCCGGCAGCACGCCAAAACTTCCATCACCAAGCGCGATCACTTTCTGGCCGCGTCGCAAGGCTGTAAGCAACTGCGGAAGTTTCACTTCGAGGTCGTCGCCGAAGTTCAGCGAGCCGTGCAATTCAAACCAGTCAATCCCCGAACTTACCGACAGGCTGGAAGAAGCAGGAGTTCGATAGAGTTTTCCTTCCGCTTCGACGCGCCACCCATTTGCCAGCAGACTGGTTACCGCGCGCGGCAGGTTACGTGGGCTTAGTCGAAATGTCTCTGAGTACTGAGCTCTTCTTTTGATGCTTAACGAATTGAGGAGTGTTAATGCGTTGTTTTCCGATTCTAAATCTCGTTCGATGTAACGGTTTTGATCGCGATCGTAAAGACCGTCACGCTTATCGAAGTAATCGATTTCGACGCCTTCATAATTAAAAGAGAGCTTGGCTTCAAGATCAGTCAGGTAAGCAAACGGCGGCTTACGCACGATCAGATGGGGCTGAGGTGGAAAACTAACGCGCTCGAAATGTAACTCCGGCGGCACTTCGAGATTCGGAATGGATGGCAGCGCCAAAAGTTGGGCAAGCAGTTGCCGCGATTCGGTTGCCGGAATCTTTATTGTGCCGGAAGTGCTTAGAGGAGCAACCCATGCGCGTGCTCCTTTCGCGTTGAAACGTGCAATCCGGAGATCCGGTCCAACAACGACTGCTTCGGTTGTCAACGGCGCAGCGGAAAACTCGATCTCGTCAGACCCGTTTCGCAAAACCGGGTTAAGGACATACTCGTTGCCTGTGTTCTTTACCTCTAACCAGAATTGCCACGTGGTGGCGTCGTCCCATTCGAGCTGCTTGAGTTCGGCCTCCTTGGCTTCGGGGCGAAACATGCATCGTCCGGTGGCGCACATCCTCGCAAGCAATAAAGGCTGAAGTGTATTAGAGAGGGTGAATGGATTGGGAAGATCAAAACCGCTATAACCATAGCTGGACCAGTAAGACTCTCTACCACCAAGCAGCAGTGAAAGGATCTCCCGATCACTCGGATCGCCGAGTTGATCGATCTGATTCTGTTGAATACGTGCCTTTTTGATTTTGCCCCATTCACCTTTCTTGTTGCGTTCACGGAAGGCGATCTCGATATTGAGCGAAGCTGACATGGGCGCGTGTGGGACGACCACGTAGTAAAGCTCACGATTATCAGGCCACGGATTGTGATCGCGTGGCGGCGCATTGTTGATTGAACTTGTAATTGTGGCGAGTTGTTGTTGCCAGAGCGATTGCGGCTCGGGCGCCGGTTCGTCGTCTTTAAGTTGTTGCAACGTCTCAAGCGCTCTGGCGTCGTAAATAAGTTTGAGTGGGCCGAGCAGGTCCACTTCAGAGAGAAGGTTTTTGCTGTCGGCAGCCAACATTGTCGCCCAGATGTGTTTACAGTCTTCACCATTGGCGAAATATGGGCAGGTACAAGCAACGTTGAGTGAGTTCACGGTAAGCGTGAGCTCGACAAAATAGTGGGACGTCCCCTTTACTCGCGCCAGCAGGTAACCTTCAAAGTGGTCGAGAATCTCCACCGCGCCCGCGCGAAAGTAGGCGACACCTCGGTCGCGTATTTTGGGGTTGAGTTGCGGGGCGAATCTGCTCTTGAGCGACATTGTTCGAAGCAATGGTATCAGACGAAAGTATTTTCTAACCTCACTTGCTGGTGCTACCATCCAAAAGTAATCTGTCTCG
>DATENQ010000539.1:0-12316 GCA_035275005.1 Pyrinomonadaceae bacterium
TCCGAAAGAGCAGGCAAACTCGCGGAAGCCCGAACGCTCTATGAAACAATGCAGGAGCGTTACGACGCAAACTGGTACGGTTATCTCGCCAAGCAGCGTCTGGATGTTCTGAGTCGCGCCACGCCTGCTAAAAACTTCCCCGCCGAATCCATCGTCGCGCGTGCTGCTGCTAACCTAAAAACAGTTACCGTGGCGGAAGAAACTGCAGGACCCGAAGAAGACGCACGGATCGTCAAGGCCGATCAGTTGTCGAACATCGGTATCGACGACTGGGCCGTCAAAGAACTAACCAAAGCCGCTGAAAAAGGTCCTGACAGCCCAAAGATCAACCTCGCCATCGCGAAGATTTATCGTTCCGACGACGACAACGTTCGCGCACTGAACACTCTGCGTCGTAGCTTCCCCGATTATTCACAGATGAAGCCGGAGGAAATGACGCGCGAACAGTGGGACGTCTTCTATCCGCTCGCTTACTGGGACATCATCGTGCAGGAATCGCAGGCGCGAAGTCTCGATCCGTATCAGGTGGCCGGATTGATTCGCCAGGAGACGATCTTCATGGCGCGGGCGCGCTCCGGAGCCGCCGCCTATGGACTTATGCAGGTGCTGGTGCCGACAGCGCGACTGACGGCGCGCAAGTATGGGGTGAATCGCGAGATCACTGTTGATGCGCTTTACGAGCCGCGTTTGAACATTCAACTCGGAACGGCGTACCTGCGCGATCAGATCGACAAGTTTGGACGGATTGAGTATGTGGCGGCTGCTTACAATGCCGGACCCGGGCGCGCGGTGCAGTGGAAAGCGTCGCTGCCGTTGGAGATCGATGAGTGGGCGGAAGCAGTTCCGTTCAAAGAAACGCGCGGGTACGTGCAGGGCGTTGTGAGAAATCGGCTGCAATACATGCGGCTTTACGATCAAAAAGGGAATTTCAAGCCTGAGGTCGGATCGAAAGTTGTCGAGACGAATCCGAGTGTGCGGAAGCGACGCGTGACTGGTGGTGGCTCTGAAGAGTGAGCCGCGGATGAACGCGGATTTATTACGGATCGGTTCATGAAGGTAGTGGTATTCGTTTTTCTGTTGTTTGTTGTATCACGGCCGATCTATGCGCAGGCGCCGCTGACGATTACGACTGAGCCCAACGCGATCGTTTGGATTGACGAACTCCGGCGCGGAACGACTGACGCTTCCGGAAAACTAATCGTCAACAAAGTCTCTGCCGGCCGGCATGTGGTGCGGGTCCGGGCAAAAGGATTTAAGGAAACAACCGCACCACTGCTGCCGGGCCGTCGTGCGCTCGCCGTAAAACTCCTGCCCACCACGGATCAAGCCGAACTGTTGTTCCAGGATGCCGAACTTGCGCGTGAAAAAGCACGTGGCGACGAGGCGTTGAAGCAAGCCGCCGATCTTTATCGTGAAGCGATCAAGCTGCGGCCTGCGTTTCCTGCCGCACAGGTTGGTCTTGCACGCGTCCTGATGGACCTCAACGAGTTTAAAGAAGCACATGCCGCGATTGACGCGGCGCGACGAAGCAGGCCGTCGTACGCGGAAGCGTCCGCGGTCGAAGGGCGACTCTATCGCGACGAGGCGTTTGATAACGAGGCTCTAAACTCGTTTCGCCGTGCGCTCAGGGAAGCTGGCGGATTTCAGCCCGAGGCGCACGTCGGAATGGCGAAGGTCTACGAAGACAAGGGACAGTTTGCACAAGCCGTAGCCGAGTATCGCGCGGCTATCGCGCAGCTTTCCGACAGCGAGCCAGTCATCTATCAAATGCTCGGCGCCGCGTATGAAAAGATGGAAAAGCCGAAGGAAGCCGTGACGGCGTACGAGAAGTATCTGCAGTTGGCGCCAAACGGCGGCTACGCCGCCGCGATCCGCTCCATCCTCGAACAGTTAAAACGCGAAGCCGACGGCGAACAGATCATTCCTTAATTTAGCCACGGATTTCACGGATTAGTTCTGTCTTTCTAATCTGTGTTGTCCGTGTCATCCGTGGCAAAATTTGCTACTTTGTGTCTGCCATGACTACCCCAACACCCTCCAAGAGTCGCCACGTATCTCGGAAAGCGAGTCTGTTTACCGAGTCAGTGATTCGGGAGATGACTCGCGAGGCCTTGAAGTACGGCGCCGTTAATTTATCGCAGGGCTTCCCGGATTTTTCCGCGCCTGAAGACATCAAGCGCCGCGCGATGGAAGCGATCGAGCAGGACATCAATCAGTACGCGATCACCTGGGGCGCAAAAGATTTTCGCGACGCCATTGCCCGCAAGACGCACAGCTATCTCGGCATCGAGATCGACCCGGAAAGAGAGATCACCGTCACGTGCGGCTCCACCGAAGGCATGATCGCCGCGATGATGGCAACGGTCGATCCGGGTGACGAAGTTATCGTTTTCGAGCCGTACTATGAAAACTACGCGCCGGACGCGATTCTCTCCGATGCGCACCCGCGCTACGTCCCGTTGCGCGCGCCGGATTGGTCCTTCGATCGCGACGAACTGCGCGCGGCGTTCAACAAAAACACGAAAGCGATCATCGTCTGCAACCCGAATAATCCGACCGGAAAAGTTTTTACTCGCGACGAGCTGGAGTTCATCGCCGGGCTCTGCCGGGAGTTCGATGCGCTTTGCTTCACGGACGAGATTTACGAACACATTCTCTATCCGCGCGAAGGCGCCGAGATCAAACATATCTCGATGGCCCAACTCGACGGCATGAGAGACCGCACAATCGTCGTCAACTCGATGTCGAAAACTTATTCGGTGACGGGCTGGCGCGTGGGTTACTGCATCGCCTCGCCGGAGATCACGAGTGCGGTTCGCAAAGTACACGACTTTCTAACTGTGGGCGCAGCAGCGCCGTTGCAGGCCGCAGGCGCGTACGCGTTGGGGCTGCCGCAGGAGTACTACGACGCGTTGCAGCGCGAATATCAGGCGCGCCGTGATGTGTTGTTGCCGGTGCTCGAGCAGGCGGGATTCGGGACGTTCGTACCCGACGGCGCTTATTACATTATGACTGACATCTCGGCGTTCGGGTTCTCGAATGATGTCGAGTTTACGCGGCACCTGATCAGGGAAATCGGTGTTGCGTGTGTGCCGGCGTCGAGCTTCTACAGCCATCCGGCGTTGGGCGCGCAGCAGGTGCGATTCTGTTTCTGCAAAAAAGACGAGACGCTCAATCGCGCCGCCGAACGTTTATCGAAATTAAGATCGCGGGTTTAATTCGTCGAAGAATTTTCACGCAAAGGCGCAAAAGGGGCGCTGGATTTTCTTTGCGTCTTTGCATTTTTGCGCCTTTGCGTGAAAGGTTTAGGTTGAACACATGAAACTCTTCGTTTTTTCTTGCGCCCTTGTTTTGACTTTAGCGGTAGTTGCATTGGCGCAGCAGGCGCCCGATCCGGAGTTCAACACTTCCGTCGAAAACCCGGCCTACAAAAGAGAAGGCCCACGCGTGATGTTCGACGAAGCACATCACAACTTCCACACCACCGAGGGTCGTTACAAGCCATTCGTCGATCTAATGTTGAACGACGGCTATCGTGTGATTCGCAATCGCCAGCCGTTCAGCAAAACCATACTCAGCAGTTCCAGGATACTCGTCATCGCCAACGCTCTCGGCGCCGAAGAAGATGACGACGAAGGCGCAGACAAATCAGCATTCACTGACGAAGAGATTCAAGCCGTCCAGGATTGGGTGAAGAGCGGCGGCGCGTTGCTGCTCATCGCCGATCACGCGCCTTTTGGCGGCGCGGCCGCGGCGCTCGCGAGCCGTTTCGGCGTCGACATGAGCAAGGGCTACACGCTCGATCCGCAAAATTCGGTTGCCGGCAGTCCTTCACACCTCATCTTCTCTCGTGAGAACAAACTTCTCGCGAGCCACCCGATCACCGAAGGTCGTGGAGAGAACGAGCGGATCAACCTGTTGCGCAGTTTCACGGGACAATCGTTGAAAGGACCGGAAGGCAGCATCGCCATACTCAGCCTCGCCGACACCGCCGCGGATTATCCGAGTTACGAATCAAAAACGTCCGTCTCCGCGGCCGGACGCGCGCAAGCGGTGGCGCTGAAGTTTGGCAAAGGCCGCGTGCTGGTCCAGGGCGAGGCGGCGATGCTGACGGCTCAGGTTTCAGGTCCCGAGAATCGAAAGATGGGAATGAACGTGCCCGGCAACGACGACCGCCAATACGCGTTGAACCTGATGCACTGGCTATCTGGAATACTAAAGTAGTGTGGGATAAGAAGCGTCAGTATATCTGGATAATCGGCGGCTTCCTGATGGGAACTTACGTCGCTTATTTCAACGCGATTGATGACGACGGAGTGTTTGTGTTCAGCTTCTTCGTCTTCATGGAGACGTTGATACTGCTGATTATGGCGGGACTTTTCTATTTGTATTCGCGACGTTAAATAAGCCGCAGATGAACGTGAATAAAACGCAGATCTGCGTTTCTCCGCGTTCACCCGCGGCTTAATTCGGTTGTTGCATTGACTTCGCGCGCACCGTAATTCCCTCATCTCCAACTACCAACAAACTGCGCGCCTGACCATAGGGCGCACTCGACGGCACGTATGAGAGTACGTAACGGTTTTGGCGTAGCTCGTCGCAGATGGCCTTCGCTGCAAGCTGTGGTTCATCGATTGAAAAAATCTGTCCGCCGGTTCCTTCAGCCAGCTTATCGATGACGACTTTCGGCTTGGGCACGTCACGCCGGATGGCGCCGCGCGTGCGATCCACGGCCTGCACCGCATACACCATGATGTTTTCCAACTGCAACTCCGCTAACGTCTGTTCGAACGTCGCCTTGCTGCCACGATCCAGGCCGTCGCTAATCACGATAATGACGCGCTTCTGTCCCTGCACCGGTCGCATGGCTTCCTCAACCACTGCGCGAATCGCGTCGAACAGGTGCGGCTGGCCTTTCTTTCTAAACAGCTTCAGTGATGCTTCGATCCCTTTGGCATCATCAGTCCAATCAGAAACGATCTCCGCCTGCTCGTCGTAACCGACGATTAGCAGCTTGTCGCCTTCGAAAATCTCGTAGGCAAACTCGCGCGCAGCTTGTTCAAGTTTTTCCACATCGGCGCGGATCGTTAAAGAATTGTCAACCAGCAAGACGATGCGCGCAGGCGACGGATCTGGAGTGAAGTTGCGAATGGATTGCTCGACGCCGTTGTCGTAAACGGAAACCTCTTTGCTCGTGACTGGTATGGTCTTGTTGCTCTCACGTCGCGCTACGACGCCGACCATCACGCCGCCGGAAGCGTTTGCATTAGGTTTATAACCCGATTGGCCCAGCATCGAGACAGACAACGCCCCGATAGCGAGCAGGATGAGCGGGATTCTTGGCGAACGCATGTTTGGAAACCGGAACGGCTAATCGCCGCTTGATGCCTTAGAGGATGAAGGCTTATCGGGAGTCTTCTTCGCTGGGGAGCTCTCTTTTGTCTTCTTCTCGGTTTTGTCGGCTTTTGCTTCCGGTGCTGCTGACTCGGATTCGGACTTCTCGCCTTTAGTTGTCTTGGCGTAGTCCGTTACGTACCAGCCGGAGCCCTTGAATTGAATGGCCGGGGCCGAGATTTTCTTTTCCAACTTGCCGCCGCACTTGCGGCACTTCGTCAACGGCTTATCGCTGATCTTCTGAAAAGCTTCTACGTGCGCCTTGCACTTTCTACATTCGTACTCGTAAATCGGCATGTGAGGATTATAGAGTGAAATGAACAAGTCAGGAAGTGGTGCTTGCCCCCGCCGTCCGGTGAGCGGGGGCAAGCCCCTCTTCCTGACTTGTTCTCCTCCTAAGTCTGCGTCTATCCTTCGTCCGACAGATGTCGACCCAATCTCTTTCTTCAGAACGCAAGATCAAAATGCAGGAGGCGCGGGAGGGGATTATCAATCGTCTCGCGATGACTCTGCCTCACGCTATCAATCTCGACCGCTTCCTCAACGTTATCGTCTCCGAGCTCGGCCGCATGATGAACGTCGATCGCTGCGACGTGATCCAGTTGAATTCACCCACTGAGTTGCGAATCAGTCACGAGTGGCGTGCGTCCAGCGACGTGCCTTCGAGTCTTGGGACGGTAATTCCGCTGAACGTAAAGCAGCTCTCGGAACACGTCGACCTGAGAAAGCCGATCCGGTTGGACGATATTTCAACCGGCGGTCTCGATCAGAAGGTTAGATTTCTCGCCGCGAGTCTTGGCACTCGTTCGTTGCTCGTGGTTCCGGTGATGCTTGGTAACGACGTGCTCGGGCTGGTTGGTCTGCACACGACGCGCGAGCCGCGCGAGTGGCTCGACGATGAAGTCTCGTTTCTGCAATCGATCGCCGGACAGATCGCGATCGGATATCAATACACGCGTCTCTACACCGACAAGGAACGCGAAGCCGAAACGAAGCGGGCGCTGTTGTCGATCGCGAATGCGTTGAATGCGCGATCGGATTTTCGCGAGGTATCGTCGCTCGTGCTGGAGCGTGCTGTGGCGCTGGTCGGCGCCGACTATGCAGCGCTGGGCGTGCTCGATCCGGCGGGCAGTCGCATCAGTCTCGCCGCATTCAAAGCCGCGCCGGAAGCGGCGGCTATCGAGTCTGTGCAGGGACTGTTGGACGCTCACGGAAAGTCGTTGGATGTGACCGCGTTTCCCGCCATGGTCGAAGTGCTCGCGCAGGGCAAGACGCTGCGTCTGCTCGAAACAGATCTGCCGCTTCCGATCAGGCTTCTGTTCAACTCAATACTCGGTGGCCGCGCGGCCCTCGTTGCGCCTGTCCGAGTTGGTGGACACACGTTTGGTCTTCTCGGACTGGTTTGGAGCCAGGCGCGCGAAGAATTTGAGGATCACGAAGTCGCGCTCGTGGAAGGCATCGCTGACCAGATCGGCACGGCGCTCGAGCGCGATCAGTTGTCGGCGGAAATCATGCACCTGCGTAGCGCGCTGCACGAGCGTTACGGCGAGGAACGCATCATCGGTCAAACAGCCGCGATACGTCGCGCTATCGAGTTGGCATTGAGCGTCGCCGACACGCAAACCACAGTCTTGATCGAAGGCGAATCAGGCACCGGTAAAGAGCTGCTGGCCAACCTGATTCATTTCAACTCCGGCCGCGAAGATCATCCGTACGTGAAACTAAACTGCGGCGCGATTCCTGAAACGCTGCTCGAGTCGGAGCTTTTTGGTCACGAGAAAGGCGCGTTTACTGACGCGCGCGCGTTGCGGCGCGGGCGGTTCGAGGAAGCTGACGGCGGCACGCTTTTTCTCGACGAAGTGGGCGAGATGAGTCCGTCGGCGCAGGTGAAACTGCTGCGTGTGTTGCAGGATGGTGAGTTCATGCGCGTCGGTGGCGGTGAAGTGATCAAAACTGACGTTCGCGTTCTGGCGGCGTCGAATGTCGACTTGAAGCGCGCGGTGGAACTGGGCGCTTTCCGTCAGGATCTTTTCTACAGGCTGTCGGTCTTTCCGATTAAGTTGCCGGCGCTGCGCGAGCGTCCGGAAGATATTCACCCGCTGGTTATTCACTTCCTGGAGCACTACAAACAGAAAACGAATCGCTTTGTCTCGGGTATCTCGAAAGACGCGATACAGGCGCTGATCACCTACGATTGGCCGGGCAACGTCCGTGAGCTCGAGAATGCTATCGAGCGCGCGGTGATCATTGCTTCCGGCCGCGCGATCGAGCTCGAAGACTTGCCCGAAGCGATTAGCAAGATCGCGCTCCAGGAACGCGACCGGATCAAAGTTGAACGAGCGAAGGCCGCGAGCGAAGGCCGCACGACGACTTTCGAGATCACCGTGCCGTCGTCAATGGAAGAGATCGAACGCCAGGCCATCGAAGCTACCCTCGACTACACGGGCGGCGACAAATCCCACGCCGCCAAGGCCCTCGGCATCGGCCGCAAGACGCTCTACCGGAAGCTCGAGCAATATAACGGGCAGTCTTAAAAATATAGGTCCAATAGGTCGTATAAGTCCTATAAGACCTATACCTTCATTGCCTCAACTCTCGCGCATTTGCTATAGTCCAACGCCGTAATATTCCCTCGTAATTTTTAGTAAACCAGCGAAGTAATTGGGCTTCGCTTTCAAAGAAAGGACCCAGAAAATGGGACATGACGATTATCGGAGAGATAGCGGCGACAATATCTCAACCAGATTAACTTACCTGCTCATTGGCGGCGGCATCGGGGCTGTTCTCGCCCTGCTGTTTGCTCCCAAGTCGGGCCACGAATTGCGCGGTGACATCGCTGATGCCACCAGAAAAGGCATCGATCGTTCGCGCGAAGCAGCGCAGCAGTTGGGCGACCGGGCCGGCGAGTATTACGAAGCTACACGTGGTCGCGCGGCTGAGCTTTATACTCAGGCTGCTGATAGAGTCGGCGAGGCGGCCCAAAACGCACGCGACGCCGCTTCACGCCAGGCCGGCACACTGACCGCCGCGATTGACGCTGGTAAGAAGGCTTACCAGGACGAAAAACGGAAAACCGAAATGTCGGGCCGCATCGATGCTGCTCCGAATTACGGTGGTGAAACGACCAACTAGCTAAAATGATCCTCCCAGCACTGCTACAAATGAGCACTCGCGATCCAATGTTCTGGATCATGGTGATTATTGCCGCCTCGTTCATACTGATCGCGATCGCGATGATCGCGATCGCGGTCTTCGTGAGCCGGGCGGTGAAGACAGTGAACCGGATGGAAGAGAAGATGGAGCCGCTCCTCGAACGTGTTACCGCGATGAGCGAACAAGGCAAACAGATGGCTGTGCAGGGAAAACTGATCGCGGAGCAGTTCACCGCGGTTTCGGGACACCTGTCTACTGCTACCATGCACTTTTCCGAGTCGCTGGCGATGATCAAGAGCGAAGTCGGCGAAATACGTGCGCTGGTTAGTGAAACTGCCGTCGAAGCTCGCGACAAGGTTGAGCTAGTGAGCCGGACGATCGACCGGACGCAAAAACAGGTGGCTGTAACTACCGACTTCATCCAGTCGCGGGTGATAGAGCCGGCGCGCGAGCTGGCCGCGATTATGGCGGGCTTCCGCCGCGGCCTCGAAGTCCTCGTAGCGCCAATGCCGAAGCCCATTAATCAAACCTACGGAGAGGATGAGATGTTCATCGGTTAACCGAAATCCAAGCGATTTCAAACGAACCCGTGCCACTCATCCTGAATGGCTCGGGTTCTTCTCTGCGCTCTTTGCGTATCTCTGCGACCTCTGCGTGGAAACACATTCAGCGCAGAGAACCGCAGAGCACGCAGGGCCGCAGAAATTAAACTGTGCGCTTAATTCGATCTCCGATTAACGCTTTGCTAGTATTTACTACTTACGCTTATGTCTACCGAAACTCCTTTAGATCTGAAGAAGACCGTCAATCTGCCGAAGACCGGCTTTGCCCAGAAAGCGAACCTCGCGCAGAACGAGCCTGCTCGCCTCGAAAAATGGGGCAAGCTCGACCTTTACCGCCTTATCCAGCAGACGAGGCAAGGTCGCCCGAAGTTCATTCTTCACGACGGCCCGCCTTACGCGAACGCCGACATCCATCTCGGCACCGCGATGAACAAGGTGCTCAAGGATTTCATCGTCAAATCGCGCTCGATGATGGGATATGACGCGCCGTACGTTCCGGGGTACGACTGCCACGGACTGCCGATCGAGATACACGTCGAGCGAGCGCTCGAGAAAAAAGGCAAGAAGAAGAACGACTTGAGCGTTGAGACTTTTCGCCGCATCTGCCGCGAGCACGCTGAGAACGCTTTGAAGAGCCAGACGCGCGATTTCAAACGACTCGGAATTCTCGGCGAGTGGGACAATCCTTACCTCACGATGTCGAACCACTACGAGGCTGAAACTGTGCGCATGTTTGCGCGGTTTATCGAACGTGGCTGGGTCTACAAAGGCGCGCGCCCGGTTTACTGGTGTATCAAAGACCAAACGGCGCTCGCGGAAGCTGAGGTTGAATATCACCAGCACACGAGCCCGTCGGTATACGTGAAGTTTCCGCTGCAAAGCGATCCCACGTTGATCGATCCGGCGCTTGCGGGTCGCAAGGTGTTTGTTGTGATTTGGACCACGACGCCGTGGACACTGCCGGCAAACCTCGGTATCGCAGTGCATCCCGATTACGAATACTCCGCTTTCGAACACGGCGACGAGGTTTACATCGTTGCGAGTGAGCTCGTTGAAGCGGTCGCGGCGAAGTGCAATGTAGGAGAGACGCCACCGAAAGTGCTGGCGCGTTTTCCGGGCGCAAAACTGGATCGACTCGAAGCCCGCCACGCGTGGCTCGATCGCAGGTCGCTGCTGATGGTTGGCGAGCACGTCACGCTTGGTGGCGAAGCAGACGCGGAGACGGAGCTCGACGTCAGTGAGGCAGAGAAGAAAGAGGCGGGCAGCAAAGCGGGAACTGGTGCTGTTCACACGGCGCCCGGTCATGGTCACGACGACTTCGTGATCGGCAAGCGTTACGGTTTGGAGATCTATTGTCCGGTCGACAACGGCGGACGGTTCACGCCTGAAGTGGAGCACTTCGCGGGACAGCGCGTATTCGATGCGAATGACGCGATCGTTGAATTCATGCGCGAGCGCGGCGTGCTGCTGTTCAGTGAAAAGTACGACCATCGTTATCCGCATTGCTGGCGCTGCAAGAACCCGGTGATCTTTCGCGCCACGCCGCAGTGGTTCATCGCCATGGACCATGCCCATCGCGACCTCGTCGAAAAGGATGAAGACGGTCGCGATCGAAGCAACTTCACCGACAACTTGCCTGAAACGCCTGCTGCGTCGTTGCGTGCTTCGGCGCTCGCGGAGATTGAGCGCGTGAAATGGATTCCGGGCTGGGGTGTCGATCGCATGCGCAACATGCTCAAAGGGCGACCCGATTGGTGTGTTTCGCGCCAGCGTGTTTGGGGTGTAAACATTCCGGTTTTCTATTGCGCGAGCTGTACTGAGGCGGTCGCGGATCCGGTGGTGATCGATCACGTCGCCGGCATCTTCGAACGTGAATCCGGCGATGCGTGGTACACGCACGATGCTAAAGACCTGTTGCCGCCGGGTTACACGTGCAAGGGATGCGGCGCGCAGGAGTGGACCAAAGAGACTGACATTCTCGACGTTTGGTTCGACAGTGGCACGTCGTCTGTAGCGGTATTGGAAAATCGCGAAGAGCTGCGCTGGCCGGCGGATGTTTACATCGAGGGCGGCGATCAGTTTCGCGGTTGGTTCAATTCGTCGTTGATGATCGGTATCGCCGATCATGATCGCGCGCCTTACAACACGGTAATCACGCACGGGTGGACGCTCGATGCGCAGGGCCGCGCGATGCACAAGTCGGCAGGCAATGCTGTCGAGCCTGACAAGGTTATCAAGCAGTCGGGCGCGGAGATCATCCGGCTTTGGTGTGCATCGTCAAACTATTTTGACGACATGCGCGCGTCTGACGAGATCCTGCAGCGCGTTACCGATGGCTATCGCAAGTTGCGCAACACCGCGCGCTTCGCGCTCGGCAACCTCGACGGGTTCGATCCGGCGCGCGACAGTGTGCCGGTCGAGGAGATGGAAGAGATTGATCGCTGGGCGCTGGCGGAGCTCAACCGTGTCACGGCGGAAGTGTTGGCGGCATACGAAGCTTACGAGTTTCACAACGTCTATCGCGCTTTATATAACTTCGCGACGGTGACACTCTCGGCGCGTTACTTCGACATCATCAAGGATCGTCTGTACACCTTTGCTCCACGCAACAAGGCAAGGCGCTCTGCTCAAACTGCGCTGCTACAGATCGCAGATGCACTCGCGCGAATGCTGGGGCCGATACTGGTGTTTACCGCTGACGAGATTTGGGAGAACTTGCCGAACCGTACGGAGCCCTCGATCCATCTCGCACTGCTGCCGACGGCCCCCGAAGGAAATGATGACGCGCTTCTCGCGGAATGGGAACGCCTGTACGCAATTCGTGACAACGTCTTGCGAGCCCTTGAAGAAGCGCGCGTGGCCAAACTGATCGGAAGCTCGCTCCAGGCAAAAGTCCGGCTGGAAGCGGCAGGAAGCACGCTGGAGCTGTTGCAGCGGCATCAAAATGATCTTCGCTACCTGTTTATCGTCTCGCAGGTAGAACTCGGGAACGGCAGCGAAGACGTTTCGATAAAGATCTCGTCCGCCGACGGCGAGAAGTGTGAGCGCTGCTGGAACTATTCAACGCGCGTAGGTGAATCGGAGCGCTATCCGACCGTTTGCGAGCGCTGCGTGGCGGCGCTACAGGAAATGGAGCAGGAGGGGCTTTTCGAGTAAGTCAGGAAGCGCGGGCGGCCACGGAGTGCCGCCCCTACAAGTGAGATCCG